>JBBQGI010000016.1:0-18421 GCA_038322875.1 Candidatus Limnocylindria bacterium
TGGCACCTGCACGACATGAACGTCTACTGGAACGCCGGCGAGATGTGGCGCAACACGGGCAATCCCTACACGCTGCCGGCGATCGTGAATGACAACTCCGTCTACCGTTACGCACCGTGGTTCGCGGCGCTGTGGGTGCCCATCACCGAGCTGCCACGACTGGCCGTCAACATCGGCTGGTCCGCCATCCTGGTCGTCACCTCATTCACCGCCGTCTGGCCCGTGTTGCGCAGCGGAGGCAGGACCGCCGTCCCGTTCGCCATTCTCATGTTCGGGATCTTTTTCGGCATGGCGGCCGGCGGGAACGTACACGGCCTGATGATCGCCTGGCTGGTCTTCGGCGTGGAACGGCGCTCAGGTCCGATCTGGATCGGCATCGCGGCGTCACTCAAGGCCGTGCCCATCCTGTACGTGCTGGTGTACGCCGGGCGTGGCGAGTGGCGCAAGGTCGCGGAGACGCTGGGGATCACCGCCGTCCTGGTGGTGCCCATGTTCATGTTCGACCGCCCGGCGCTGCAATCCGAGTTCGGGATCAGCAACTCGCTGTCGCAGATCCATCCGGCGCTGTTCTGGGGCTTGGCCGTGCTCTCGGTCGTCGTCGCCGTGTACATCGTGTTCCGGCTGCGCCGCTACGCCTGGCTGGCGACCGGTGCCGCCGCCTACTTCTGCCTGCCGCGCGTCTTCCTGTACGACGTGACGTTCATCCTACCGGGCATCGCCGAGAGCCTCGGCCGCCGACGCGTGGGCCGTGACGTCGTTGACGCGCACGCGTAGCGCGGGCGGCTCCCTGCCGCTGGCACGCGTGGCACGCCTGCTGGTGCTGGCCATCGTGATCGGCTGGAGCATCTCGAACGTCGCCTTCCACGTCGCGACGTGGTCGCTGTCGGACATGGACGCCTACTGGAATGCCGCCATGCGACTGCGCGAAGGCCAGGCGCTCTTTCCACCGCTGGCCGATCCAAGCGCCGCCGATGTCTATCGCTACGCGCCCTGGTTCGCCGCCGCGTGGGTGCCGCTGACCTTCCTGCCCAAAGTGATCGTTGGCGTCGGCTGGTCGGCCCTCCTGCTGGCGGGGACCGCGGTGGCGTTGTGGCCGCTGCGCCGCGGCGGGCTGACGGCGGTCGCCGTCGCGTTCCTGCTGGGCAGCTTCCTCATCTGGGCGGCATCGGTGGGCAATGTGCAACCACTGCTGGTCGCTGCGCTTGTGTGGGGCCTCGATCGGCGCAGCGGACCGCTCTGGGTGGGGCTTGCGGCGTCGCTCAAGGCGGTGCCGCTGCTCTACGCGTTGATGTACGTGGCAAGACGCGAGTGGTGGCGGGCCGCAGCCTGCGTGGCCATCGCCGCCCTGTTCTCCGCGCCGTTCCTGCTGGTGAATCTCAGCTCCTATCCGGTGAGTTCGGGCGATGCGCCCTCGCCGCTGCTTGCCCTGTCGCCAGTCCTGTACGGTGCTGCAGTCATGGCAATGATGGCCGGCACCATCGTCCTGGCGGCGCGCCGATCGACCTACGACCGCCTTGCCGCGGCGACCGCGGTCCTCGCGGCGCTGCCACGCATCACGCTGCTCGACCTGCCGCAGTTGCTCATTGGCGTGCGTGAACCGAACGGACCGAGGCGGTGACGTCCGCAACGCTCCAACGGCCAATGGCGTGGCCCATCCGCGGGGCGCGCCTGATCGCATTGGCGATCATCATCGGCTGGAGCCTGGCGAATGCCATCCAGCGTATCGGCGATTGGTCATTGTCAGACATGGATGCCTACTGGAATGCGGCGATGCGGCTGCGTGAGGGGGCGCCGCTCTACCCGCCCGTGCTCGACCCGGCGGCGGTGGACATCTACAAGTACGCACCCTGGTTCGCCTGGGCGTGGATACCGCTCACGCTCCTGCCAAAGGTGCTCGTCGGCGCAGTCTGGTCCGCAATCCTGGTCGGCGCCAGCGTGCTCGCGCTGCTCCCCATCGTGCAGCGCCCCACGCTGACGCGTCTCGCCGTGGCCGCGCTCTTCGGCTCGCTGCTGCTCTGGTCCGCGGCGAGCGGCAACGTGCAGCCGCTGCTCGTCGCCGTGGTCGTTCATACGGTCGGGCGCAGAGCGGGGCCCCTCTGGATTGGCGTCATCGCCTCACTCAAGGTTTTCCCACTGTTCTATGCGGTCGTCTACCTCGGTCGGCGGCAGTGGAAACGATTCGCGGTGGCAGTTGCGGTCGCCGCGCTCCTGTGGTTGCCGGCGTTGTTCTACGACCTGGCGAATTACCAGAGCGGCTTCGGCGACTCGCCCAGTCCGCTCCTGGCCACAAGTCCGGTTCTGTACGCCGTCGGTGCCATTGTCGCGCTGGCGGCGACCCTTAGCCTTGCCCGAACGAGATTCGCATGGTTGACCGCGGCGGTGGGACTAATCGCAGTGCTGCCCCGCGTGAGCCTCATCGACCTCAGCCAGCTGCTCGTGGGTGCGGCTGCCAGGACAGACCCGAACGGAGACTTGCCCGATGGATAGACGCCTCCGCCTTGTGCTGTTGAGCTTCCTGATGCTCTTCACGGAGCTGGCCCTGATCCGCTGGACAGGGTCGAACGTCGTCTACCTGTCCTACTTCTCGAATTTCGTGCTGCTCGGCAGCTTCCTGGGAATCGGCCTGGGCTTCCTGCGCGGCGAAGCGAAGTTCGACTCCTTCCGCTACGCACCCGTCGTGCTCGCCCTCTTCGTCGGCTTCGTCATCATCTTTCCGGTCGAGATCGACCGCAGCGGCAGCGACCTGATCTACTTCGGCAACATGACTCCCAGCGGGCTTCCGTCGTGGGTCACACTGCCGGTCATCTTCGTCGCGGTCGCCGCGGTGATGGCCATGATCGGCGAGGGCGTGGCTCGCACGTTCGTGACGTTCCCGCCGCTCGAGGCCTATCGCTGGGACATCACGGGCAGCCTGCTGGGCATCGTCGGCTTCTCAGCGCTCTCGTTCGTCTGGGCGCCGCCAATCGCCTGGGGGATCGTGGTAGGGGCGTTGTTCCTGCTCCTCCGCCAGCGCGGTTGGCTCGTCCTGCAAGTCCTGGCGGTTCTGGCTCTCGTCTTCGTTCTCGGACGTGAGTCGGCGGTCCCCTTCTACAGCTGGTCGCCGTACTACAAGGTCGCGGTCTCGCCAGAACCGGCGGGGCGCGGAACCTACGACATCAACGTCAACGGCATCCCGCACCAGTCGGTGCAGTCGGTCGCCACCCGCCGAGCGAGTGACCCGAGCTATTTCGTCCCTTATGAGCGCAGCCAGGTGAAGGCACCGGGTAACGTCCTGATCGTGGGTGCCGGAAACGGCAGCGACGTCGCCATCGCGCTGGCCAACGGCGCCGGTCACGTGGATGCGGTCGAGATCGATCCGAAGCTCCAGCAGCTGGGCGCGCAGCTTCATCCCGATCTTCCCTACCAGGATCCGCGCGTCGAGACGCACATCAATGACGGACGCGCCTTCCTGGAGCAGACCCAGAGGAGTTACGACCTCATCCTATTCGCCCTGCCGGATTCGCTGACGCTCGTCCAGGGTCAATCAAGCCTGCGCCTGGAGAGCTACCTGTTCACCCAGGAGGCGATGACCTCGGCCAAGGAGCACCTCAAGCCGAATGGCGTGTTCGCCATGTACAACTATTACCGCGAGTCCTGGCTCATCGACCGCCTCGCCCGAACACTGGAGGTCGTCTACGGCCATCCGGCCTGCGAGGACAGTGTCGGCAACATCGGGCACCTCGCCGTGCTGACGGTTGGTCTATCGCAGGCCGACGTCGACTGCCAGGGTGGCCGCGTCGCGGCCATGGGGGCATCGGCGCCAACACCCGCCCGGGACGATTACCCGTTCCTGTACCTCAAGGACCGAGGCATCCCGGCCTTCTACCTTCTGGTCATCGGCCTGATCCTGGCTGCCTCGCTGGTGATGACGCGGGTGGTGGCTGGTCCATATCGGCGCATGGGCGGGTACGTCGACCTCTTCTTCATGGGCGCGGCCTTCCTGCTGCTGGAGACCAAGGGCGTGGTCCAATTCGCGCTCCTGTTCGGGACCACCTGGTTCGTCAACGCGCTGGTCTTTGCAGGCGTCCTGGCATCAGTCCTGGCGGCGATCGAAGTCACGCGCCGCTTCCGGTTGCCGCGGCCGGACGTCATCTATCTCGTGCTGGTGGTGATGGCGCTGCTGAGCTGGTTTGTGCCGGCCGATGCGCTGCTGAGCCTTGCCACCGCACCACGGTTCCTTGCGGCCGTGGCGCTGTGGTTCACGCCGATCTTCATTGCCAACCTCGTGTTTGCGCAACGCTTTCAGAGCGTCAGCGCCTCTACTGTGGCCTTCGGCGCCAACCTGCTTGGCGCGATGGTCGGTGGCCTGCTCGAGTACGTCTCGTTGGTCACCGGCTACCAGGCACTCGCGATCCTGGTGGCCATCCTCTATACGCTGGCATATCTCACCGGGCGTGGCCAGCTCGTCGCGCTGCACGAGACGGTGAGCCCCAGCTCGGCACCAGGCCCCACGACCATGCTGGAAACATGAGCCGGGTGTTCATCGAGTGGCACCGGTGACGGAGCCGCTGCCGATCAAGGGACCAGCACGGCTTGGCCTGCCGGAATGGGGTCGCCTGCTCACGAGTAACAGGCGATCACGCCGGACGCGCGGAGCGACTCTCCGTGACATCGCAAGCGTGCTTGCGGTCGTCTTTCTCGCCTGGGCGTGGCTCTTCATTGTGACGGCCGGCAGTCATGTCGATGCGGATGCGTTCAGGACATTCGACGCGTCACGGCCGTATGCGCTCTCCCAAGCTGGCAGCGGCGGCGCATTTCTGTACTCACCCGTCATCGTTCAGCTGCTGACGCTGGTACAAGCCGTACCCCCGAGTGTCTTCTACGGCGGTCTCGCCGCCGTCTCGCTCACATGCCTCGTCTACCTTCTTGGATTGCGCTGGGCCGCGGTGGTGCTCCTTATTCCGGCCGCCCCTCTGTGGCAGGACCTGCTCACGGGAAACATCCACCTTATCCTGGGCGCCGCCATCGTCATGGGCTTTCGGCACCCGGCGGCCTGGAGTTTCGTTCTGCTGACGAAGGTGACACCCGGCGTGGGCCTGGCCTGGTTCGCCGTTCGACGCGAATGGCGTCAAATCGGCATTACACTGACGGTTACCGGAGGGCTCGCCCTAGCGTCGCTGGTGGTCGCCCCTCAGCTGTGGGCCAACTGGCTGGCCGTGCTCAGCTCGAATCTCGGGACTGCGCCAGACGGTCTCCACATCGGCGTCCCGTTGGTGATACGAGTGCTTGCCGCGCTCACTCTGGTCGTTTGGGGAGCCTTGACCGATCGACCGTGGACTGTTCCAGCTGCGGCATTCGTGGCGTTGCCCATCATCTGGATCTACGACGGCTTCGCGTTACTCGTTGCTGTTGCGGCAATGCTCATCCGCTCATCCGAGCGCGGGCACACTCCCCATGCCACGTAGTTGGCGGCGCGCGAGCCAGGCGTCTTCCGCGGCCTGTCTGGTGGCGCTCGCGGTCCTGGCGATCAGCCAGGTTCGCGACGGCTGGTGGCTGCAGGATGCCGACGCGTACTGGCAGGCCGCGGCTCGATTGCGAGACGGCGCGCCACTCTACCCCATGCTGGCGAGCCAGGACGCCGCCACGGTTTACCGTTACGCGCCGTGGTTCGCGGCACTCTGGGTACCGCTGACACTGCTGCCACAGGCCCTGGCCTACGCCCTGTGGGAGATGGGATGCCTGGTTGGGGCCGTGTTCTGCATCTGGCACGTCGTCCGAACCGGAGGCATCGCCGCAGCTTTGATGGGGCTTCTGATGGCCGCACTCCTGATCCCGGCGGCCGCGAGCGGCAACGTCCAACCCATCCTCGTTGGACTGTTGCTGTTTGGACTCGAGCGACGCAGCGGGCCGTTGTGGATCGCGGTGGCTGCGTCGCTCAAGGCGACGCCGCTGCTCCTGGTGGCTGTTTACGTCGGGAGGCGCGAATGGACGCGCGCCGGCTGGACGCTGGCGCTGACCGCTGCGCTGACCCTACCGATGCTGGCATTTGACCTGTCGCATTACCCAATCGACGTCGCCGCGGCTGCGGGACCGCTGCCCGCATGGTTGGCGCTGGCGTCGGCGGCCGCGCTGACCGGCGCTGCCACTTGGCTCGCAAGGACGCGCTACAGCTGGCTGGCGGCGTCGGCGGCCGTGCTAATCGCCATCCCGCGCTGGAGCTACTACCAGCCGACCTTCCTTGCGCTCGGCACCACCGGCCGTGAGGTCAAGGCGGATCAGCCATGACCGGGTCCGCTGTCCCCACCCAGCGGTTCTTCCCGCGCCTCGGCCTGGTCGGAGCGGGCGTGGTGCTGCTGGTGTTGTTCAACGTCTACCTGTTCACGCGGACCGACTGGACGATGCTTCGCGGCGGCGCCGGAGCCGATTGGACGATCTTCCGTGAAGCCGGGCAGCGGGCCATTCACGGCGGAGCCCTCTACGCCTCCGAGGACAATTACGCCTTCCGCTATTCGCCACTGCTCGCCTATCTCTTCGCGGCGATCGCACCCATCGGCCCACTCGCCTGGCGCGCGCTGCATGTCGTCGCGGCCGTATCTCTCGGATGGCGGTCACCGTGGCTGGCGCTCGCCGTCCTCGTGTCGTGGCCGTTCTGGTTTGACTTGGAAGCCGGCAACCTCATGCTCTTCGTCCTGGTGCTCGGCGTTTGGGCGCTCGTCGGACGCAGCTGGGCTATCGGCGGCTTCCTGCTGCTGGCACTCCTCGCCCCGCGCCCGTTGATGCTGCCCCTCGCCGCATGGCTGCTGTGGACGAAACCTGAATGGCGCATTCGATTCGTAGGACTGTTCATCGTGCATGCCATCCTCGTTCTGGCCACCGGCTGGGGTCCTGCCTGGATCGGCGCGCTGGTGGGCTCTTCGACCGAGATCGGCTCCATGCTCAATTACGGACCATCGCGGCTCATCGGCGTCGCCTGGATCCCCATCGGGCTCGTGCTGGCGGCGGTGCTCACGTGGCGCCGGAGGATCGGGCTGGCCTCGCTGGCGGTGAGCCCGTACTGGCTTCCGTACTACTTCCTGATGCTCTTCCTCGAGGCTCCGAGCGCTCGACCGGCAGTATCGGGCGCCGAGCGATGACGGCCATCGCGCGCACGGCGCCGCGCCGTTTGCATCTCGGTCGCATCGACGCGGCGATCCTCATGTTCGCGCTTCTCGGAACGCTCATGGCATATGGGTTGGCGGTCTACCACGGGCGGCCTTGGACCTTGCTCAGCCTGCTGGCCATTCCCGCGGCGCTGTGGCTGCGAGAGCGGCCGAGCGCTGCGGCGGGCGCGCTCGTCGTCGGCTCAGTGGTCCTTCGACTTGCGTATGTCGGCATCGGCTTCACCGACCAGATTGCCGTCAGCCAGGCGGGCACGGCACGCGCCCTGTCCGGCCTCTCGCCGTACGGCGTTGGCTATGCCCAAGCGGTGCCTCGTGGCGCCCCGTTCCCATACGGACCGCTTGCACTCATCTGGTGGTTACCCGGCCCGGCCATCGAGCTGGTCGCCGCCACGCTGTTAATGGTGCTGCTCGTTGGGCAACGAGCATGGCTCACCCTCGGCCTCTTCGCATCGGCTCCATTCGTCGTGTACCTCACGACCACCGGCGCCAACGACTACTCGCCGGGGCTGCTGCTGGCGGTCGGGCTCCTGCTGATGCCGCAACGGCCGTATCTCGGCGCGGCGCTGCTCGCGGTCACCGCGGCGCTCAAGCCCTACGCCTTCGCCTGGCTACCCGCGCTGATCGGATACGCCGGCTGGCGCGCGGGTGCGGTCATGATCGGCCTGAGCGCCGTTTTGTGGTCGCCGCTGGCGGTGTGGGGTGTCGGTGGAATCTTCCGATCATTGGAACTCTCCCGAGCCGTCCATCCGGCCCAGGAGAATGCGCTGAACATGCCAGTGCTTCGATATCTCGCGGCCCCGATTGCGGCGTGTGGCCTGGTGGCACGGCGTTGGGAGGTGGCCGTCCTGGTCGGCTCGGCAGCGTTCGTCGTATTCCTGTTCCTGGACCGCTGGGCGAGTCTCGGCTACTGGCTGGCCGTCGGTCCGATCACCGGCATCGCCATCGAGCGATGGGCATTCCACACCTCGACGGAGGCGGCATGACCCGCTCCGATACCCGGACAGCGTGGGTGCCAACCACGCCGCGGAACGCCCTTGCGCTGGCGTGGCGGGTTGCAACCGCCATCGCCGTCGGGTATCTGCTCCTGCGCTGGGCGCTGCTCATTCCAGACCAGGGCGGCATCCACGGGGTCGACGCGCGCACGTACTGGGACGCCTCCCTCGACAATCCATATCCAGGTCCGCAGATTGGAATGCCCGGGGCATATCTGTATTCACCGGCATTCATCCAGGCTCTCTCACCGCTGCGCGTGCTGCCGTGGGATGCATTCCATGCGTTGTGGACGGGCCTGAGCTTGGTTGCCCTGACCTTCCTCGTGACACCCGTGGGCGCGGCACTCGCGATCACCTTCCTGCCGTTCGTGTTTCGTGACGTGTTCATCGGCAATATTCACCTCATGCTTGGCGCCGCGATCGCGGTCGGCATGAGCTATCCAGCGACGTGGTCCGTCGTGCTCCTGACCAAGGTGACCCCCGGCATCGGCGTGCTCTGGTTTGCCGTTCGGCGCGAGTGGCGCCAGTTGGCCATTGCCGTCGGGGTGACGCTGGCGATCTCGGCGCTGTCGTTCGCGATCGCTCCCCAGCTGTGGTTCGAGTGGGTCGCGCGGCTCACCGGCGACACCGGAACGGCCGGCCAGGGCTACATGCTGCTGCTCGTGATTCGCGTGCTGGTCGCCGCCGTCGTCGTCGCAATTGGCGCGCTGTTCAACCGCGCCTGGCTCGTGCCGGTGGCCGCGACGATCGCCGTCCCGATCCTGTGGCCAGACAGCCTGGCGATGCTTCTCGCCGCGGTCTACCTCATTCGGCATCCGCCGAAGTCGCCGCTGCGCAGCTCGATCGAATGACCAGGTGGGTTCGCGGCAGCACGGCCGTCATCGTCGCGTTCTTCACGGTCGCGCTGCTCCCGCGGGCCACGTGGGCGCTGATCGATCCCGACGTGTGGTGGCACATCCGGGCGGGAGAGCAGGTGCTGCAGACGGGAACGGTCGCATCGGTCGACACCTGGAGCCTTACCGCGGCCGGTCTCCCGTGGACGAGCCAGGACTGGCTGAGCAACGTGCTCATGGCACTTGCCTACCGGCTGGGTGATTGGGGCATGACGCTCCTGTCGCTGGCAGCGGCAGCCGTCGTCGTCGGTGGGTTTATCGTCCTGTGGCGCGCGGTCAGCGTACGGCGCCCGGATGCGGGATGGCTGGGGCGGGTCGCCTGGTTCTCGGTCGCTCTCCTGTTGGCCGGACCGATCCTCGGCGTCAGAGTGCAGGTCATCGACCTGCTGTTCGGCGCCATCGTCGTCTGGCTGCTGTGGCGCTATCTCGCCGATGGCCGGCGCCTCTGGCCCGCGCTCCTGCCGTTCGTCGCCGTGCTGTGGGTCAACCTCCACGCCGGCTGGCTACTGCTCTTCCTGTTTGGTGGCGCAGTGCTCGTCGGGGAGGCTGCTGACCGACTGCTGCGAAGAACGCTCACGCCGGAGCCGATGCGCTGGCCCCGCCTGGGATGGCTCTCCCTGATGCTGGCGGCCTCGGCGGTCGCGCTCGTGCTCAACCCGAACGGGCTTGCGATCTACAGCTATCCGAGCTATACGGTCGGCATCGGTGCCCTGTCGGACTTCGTCGGCGAATGGCAGCGCGCCAGCCTGAGCAACCTGTTTGGCTGGCTGCTCCTCGGCTTCGTCCTCGTCGGCGCCCTGCCGACGCTGGTTTTTGCGCGCCGCACCATCCGACTGGCGGACGTGTTCATCCTGCTCGGGGTGACGGCGATGTCCGTCCTGGCAGTGCGCTTCCTGCTCATTACCGGGCCTATCGGCGCGGCGATTGTAGCCATCAACCTTTCGCCTGTGATCGCAGAGTCGCCGTTCGGACGCCGCTGGTCGCCACTGCTGGCTCGGTTGAGTCGGCCGGCTCGTGGTGGTCTCGCGACCACCGTCAATGTTGTCCTGATCGGCGTGCTACTCGTCGCCGGCGTTGGCCTGGCGTTGGCGCGGGCCATGCCCGCCAGCCAGCACGACGAGATTGCCCGCGAGTTCCCGGTCGACGCGGTCGCCTGGCTGCAGACGCACGACGCCGGCGCGCGCGTCTTCAACAAGTACGAGTGGGGCGGCTATCTCGGTCTGGAACTGCCAAACCAGCCGATCTTTATCGACGGACGCGCAGACGTCTACGGCGACGCCATCATCCGCGACTACGTGCGCATCATCGGTCTGGGCGATCCAGCACCAGTTCTTGAGCGATATCACGTCGACCACGTCCTCTATCCACCAGACACGCAGCTGTCCGCGTGGCTGGCGACAAGTGGTCGATGGGAGCTCGCGTACCAAGACGCGAACGCGACGATCTGGACTCGCAGGAACGTGCCCTGAGAGCGGCATCATGGTGCCGCTCCTGGTGGGCGCCCTCTATTTCGGGATCCATCGGTCGACGGGACCCGTGTCGGTTGGCGTCGACGCGAGCATCAAGCTCGTGCCGATCCTATTGGTCCTTCCCTGGATCAGGCGCCGTGCACTTCAACTGCCGGCACGCCGGCAACGACCAAATTCGCCGCCACGTCAGTACGAACGACGCTTCCCGCACCCACAACCGCCGCCTCTCCAATCGAGACGCCGTGCAGCACCGTGCTGCCTGCACCAACCCATGCGTCGTCGCCAATGGTGATCGCACCTGTCTGCCGAGGGTAGCGCTCCTGCAGGGTTCCTTCGCCCGGATCAGCGTGGGTCAGGAGCGTGACACGGGGAGAAACCGCTGCGCGGGCTCCGATGGATACTGGAGCGGCGAGATCTATCAAGCACTCGGGGCCGACGTGCGCTGAGTCGCCAATGGTCAGCGCAGAAAATCCCTGGACCTCGAGATTCATGAAGTGCCCGCGGTGGATGACGGAGTTGTGCCCGACGGAAGCGCCGTAGCGGCGAAGCCACCACGCCCGCATTGGCGGCGGCCAAGGAAGGGCGAGCCACCACTCCAGCAGGTACATGAGGCCGCGCCTGGATCGGCTCACGAAGCCAAAACCGTATCGGTATCGGCAGCAAGGCTATGGACAAGCTGGACAAAGGCGCCGATCTGCGCCTCCCACGTTGCGCCCGCGACCCGTGCGCGCAATTGTTCAACCGGAACACTGCGCACAGCCGCATGGCGCATTGCATCGGCCAGCTCGTAGGCGGACGGCGTTCGCGAGACGATTTCGCCAATCCCGGGGTCCACCCATTCCCGATTCGCTGGGAGATCGTTCACGATTGGAACGATACCCGCAGCCAGCGACTCGAGCAGCGTTGCGCTGGTCGCGTCGCTCTCGGGAATTGAGACTCCGACCGATGCCCGAAGCATGAGAACCTGGAGATCCGCCTGCGAGACCGGGCCGGTGAATTCGACCTGCGGATCGCGACTGGCTTGGGTTGCGAGCGCGCCCGCTTCGGGACCGCCTCCCGCCACGACAAGCTTCCAGCCGGCGATTGAAGAATCCGGAGCATGCGACGCAACCTGGAACGCCTCAATGATCCGATCGACCCGCATCTCCGGGACGAGTTGGCGGGCACTGAGCATCAGGCGCTCAGGCCGCACAGGGGCCTGCAGGAGGCTGGCGGGCGGGCCGAAGACAAACCGTTGCCAGGACAATTCCGGCGCGAGGGATGACGCTCCCGATTCGAGATCCAGGCTGTCACCGGTCGCGGCATCAGCAGCTCGGAGAGCGAGCCGTGCCAGGCGTTGGTGCACGTGGGACTCGAGTGGGGTCACCAACAGGTCGTCGCCCCATGTCGACTGAATCAGGGCCGGCCGTCCGGCAAGTGGATGCGCGAGCCACCTTCCGAGCGCAGCCAACACGCCATAACTGGTGAGGTAGTGCGCGTTGATCACCTTCGGCCGGCGCGCTCGTAGCAATCGCGCAAATCTTGGAACGGCAAGCGCGTAACGCCGATCTGCGCTGACGGGAAGGGTTCCGAGGCGATGGATCCGCACGCCGGGAATCTCGTCGCCCTCGAAGCCGGCAAGTTCGATGGCCAGTCCGGCATCGCCCAGCGCCGCCGCAAGGCGCCGAATGTGGACGCTGGCGACGTCGCCGACGATCAAAAGGTCAGGACGCACCCGATGCTCCTGCGAGGCCGCGCAATCGGGGAATGGCAATCACGCCGGTCACTGCGAGGAGCGCGACCGGCAGGGTTATCCTCAGGGCCAGCGGCCAGCCGAGGAAAGGAGGAAGCGTCGTCAGCCACAGCGACACCGCGATGACGATCACCACGACGATCAGCGCCGGACTGGCAATCCGCACGGCATTACCAAGCCGGAGCCGCAACAGCACCAGCGCGACGGAGTAACCGAGGAAGCTCGCGACGCCCGCGCCGAGGAGAGGCTGGGTCGGAACCATGAGAAACGCGGCACCCACCTGAACGACAGCCCCGATCACACTGACCCACGCAACGTCGACCGTCCTGAACGCGATGCCGGATGCACCGCTGAGCAGCACGAACATGCCCAAGGCAAGCATGCCAGCCGATAGTGGGGCTACCGCTCGCACGCCGCTCGCGTATTCTCGGCCCGCAATCACCGCAACCGCTTCGGGCGCCAAGGCCGAGAGACCGACGGCCACGAGACCCAGCACCGTCATCAACGCGAGAGCGGCATTCTTGAACATCGGGGCAGTCTGGGCGCCGCCGGCCAAGCGAAAGATGAACGGCATCCAGGCCAATGAGAATGCCGAGATCCCGAGCGCCATGATGCTGACAAGTCGACTGGCGATGCTGTAGCTCCCGAGCGCCGCCAAGTCACCCTGGCTCAGAACGCTCCGGATGCCGAGATCGCCGATGGTCCACGCCACGGCAGCTGGTACGAGCGGCAGCCCGAACCGCAATAGCCGGCCCGTGAGCTGACGGTCCGGCCGAACGAGGCGCGGCAGTTGCGTCACGAAGATGACTGTCGCGCCGAACGCAGACACCAGCGACCACCAAAGAAGAATGGCGACGAGTGGATCGTCCAGCAGGAAGGCGAGCAACACACCGCCGACCATCTGCAGGATGAGGGTTGTGGTGGTCGCCATTGGGTAGAGTCGCGTCGCGCCGCGCAGCCTCAGCACTGTCAGCGAGCTGATGAAAGCGGCGGTCGCCAGCGCATAGGCGACTCCTGCGCCCATGGCGCCAGCGGCCCGCACGTCGTGCAGGAGCAGCTGAGCCAGGAAATCGCGCGCGGCAAACCCCGCCAACCCAAGAGCGACTGCGATCGCGGCGATAATCGGCAGAGCGCTGCTCCAGATACGGGTCGGTTGATCCACGAACGGCAGGAAGCGCGGGATTGCGTTATCAGTGCCCGCAATCGCAAGAGTGGCAATCAGCGCTGCCAGTCCGGTCCCCACATCGAGAACGCCCAGCTGGCCGGGCGTCAGCAGTCTGGCGAGGATTGGGAGCGTAACGAGGGCGAGCGCCTTGCCAGCGACGCCGCCGGCCAGATAGGCGGCTGACTGACCAACAAGCGTCTTTAGCGCACCGCGGCGCGGCGAGCTCACCAAACGCACAGCCGGACGGAAGTAACCGCGCGACTAACGGCTCGGACCACTAAGGTTGTTTTCCACATGCTCGACGCATTATGCCGATGCGCTTCCTGATCCTGAGCCAGTACTACCCGCCGGAGGTGGGCGCACCGCAGGTGCGCCTGCCAGCGTTCGCGCGCGCACTCATGAATCGCGGCCACGACGTCGAGGTCGTCACCGCGCTGCCGAACTATCCCCAGGGGCGCATCTTCGACGGCTATGGCGGCCGCCCAGCGCGCACCGAGGAGATCGACGGTGTGCGCGTGCGCCGCGTCTGGCTGCACGCGGCGACCGGCAGCGGCATAGGCCGAATGCTGAACTATCTCACCTTTAGCGCGACGAGCCTGCCGGGCATGGCCAGCATGCGGCGGCCAGATATCCTTTTCGTGGAGTCCCCGCCGCCGACCCTGGCCATCACCGGCTGGATGGTGGCCAAGCGATGGGGCGCGCCGATGGTGCTCAATATCTCCGACCTCTGGCCGGATTCGGCCCTCCAGCTCGGCCTTCTTCAGGAGGGACCCGCGGCGCACGCCATGAGCCGCCTGGAAGCGTGGGCATACCGTCATTCGGACCTGATCACCGCGGTCACGGAAGGCATCCGCACGGTCCTCACGTCCAAGAAACAAGTACCTGCTGACAAGGTCCTGTTCCTGCCTAACGGGGTCGACACCCACTTGTTTGCCCCGATGGCACCAGACGCCCGTATTCGGTCCGAGCTGGATCTGCCGGAACAACCGATCGTCCTGTTGGCCGGGACACTCGGGTACGGCCAAGGTGTCGACGTCGTTCTTCGCGCAGCCGCGCAGCTGCGCGATCGTGCCATCACTTTTCTGATAGCCGGTGGTGGCTCAGATGTTCGTCGCCTCATGGCGCTGAGAGACGCGCTCGCCCTCGACAACGTGCGCTTCCTCGGTGCGCGGCCTGTGGGCGACGTGGCGAGCCTGTATTCATTGGCAACGGTTGCGCTAGTGACGCTTCGCCGTGCATCGGTTACTGACGGGGCACGGCCATCGCGGACGTTGGCAGCCATGGCGTGCGCGAAACCGGTGGTCTACAGCGGCGCCGGCGAGGGCGCTCGGATGCTCATCGATGCCAACGCCGGAGTGGTGGTCCCCCCGGAAGACCCCCAGGCGCTCGCTTTGGCGATCACGTCGCTGCTCGCGGAGCCGGCGCGCGCAGAGGAGATGGGCCGCAACGGGCGGCGCTTCGTCGAGCGAGAGTTCAGCTGGGACGCGCTGGTTGGCGATTGGCTGCATGAGCTGACCGACCGAATGGCGCGAGCCAGCGCCGGTGGGGCCTGAGCCATGTGCGGGATTTCCGGCTGCTTCTCATCGGCGCCGAACGGACGAGCGCGCTCCACCGTCGAGGCGCTGGTCGATGCGCAGCTGCACCGCGGGCCTGATCATCGCGCCGTCGCCGAATTTGGCACGGCATCGGGCGGCTCCATCATCTTTGGGCATAACCGGCTGAGCATCATCGACCTGTCGCCGGAGGCGAATCAGCCGATGTGGGACGGGGAGCATCGGTTCTGCATCGTCTACAACGGCGAGATCTACAACTACGTGGAGCTGCGCGAGGAGCTGCGCGAACTCGGCCATGTCTTCACGACCGCCAGTGACACCGAGGTCATTCTCGAGGCGTTCAAGGCATGGGGCACCGACGCGATCAACCGGCTGAATGGCATGTTCGCCTTCGCGCTGGCCGAGCCAAGCGAGGGACGCCTCTGGCTGGTGCGCGATCGATTCGGCGTGAAGCCACTGCACTACCACCAGACCAGCGACGCCGTGTACTTCAGCAGCACGCCGACTGAGCTGGCACGGCAGTTCTCGCTCGCGCCCGACCTCGCATACGTCTCGCGTGGCCTGCACTACTGGCTGTACGAGGACGACGGCCCGATTTCGCCCTACGAGGGCATAAGCGCAGTTCCGGCCGCACACGTCGTCTCGATTTGGGCCGATGGCACGGCGATACGCGTCCAGACCGAGCGGTACTACGACCTCGCGGCGCGCGTCGACGAGCAGCGCGGCGAGATGGAGAACCTCAGCGAAGCAGCTGCTGGCGAGCGTGTCCTCGCCCTGCTGCAGGACGCCGTGCGCATCCGCTTGCGCGCCGACGTCCCGATCGGCATCTCGCTGAGTGGCGGCCTCGACTCATCGAGCATTGCGGCACTGGTCGCGGAGATGCACGGCGACGTGCGTGGGTTCAGTTATGGCCATCCGGATGCGCCGGATAGCGAGGGCCCACTGGTGGCAAAGGTCGCTCGGCTGGCCGGGATCCAGGTTTCGTACACGTGGCCGAATGCCAAGGTCGGCATCGCCGGGTTCTGGGCGACGCTCGAAGCGCAGGACGCACCGTTTCCTGGGCTGAGCATCGTCGCTCAGCACCTCGTCTTCAAGGACGCGCACCGTCATGGACTCAAAGTGCTCCTGGGTGGGCAGGGCGCCGACGAGATCCTGATGGGCTATCGCAAGTTCCAAGTCATGCTGCTGGCCGACGCGCTCCGCCGTCGTGACCCGCGGGATGCGCTGCGGTTTGCCGGCAGCGCCGCATTCATGCTCGCGGCCGAGGTCGGACGCGCATCCATGTACGTTCGCCAGCGACAGCGCTACCTGCGCGCTGGTGGTCTTGCCACCACGCTCCGCCTTCCCGAGCCTGCTCCGCTCGACCTCTCGTTCGGGGGTGATGAGCCGGTGTGGCGGCGTCAGGTCCGCGACGTGACCCGTCTCAGTCTCCCCACGCTGCTGCGGTACGAAGACCGCAACTCGATGGGCTCCAGCCTCGAGACCCGGCTGCCCTTCCTGGACTACCGCTTCGTCGAGCAGGCGCTGGCTCTACCGGATCGTCTCAAGGTCCGAACCGGCTACGGCAAGTGGATCCTGCGAGAAGCCATGCGCGGTCGAGTACCGTCGTCGATCCGCAATGCCCGATACAAGCGAGGCTTCGACGCCCCGCAGGCGGCTTGGATCAGAGAAGGCCTCGGCCGGGCGATTCGGTCAAGGCTGCACGATCAGCGGCGCTCACTGGACCCCTGGCTGTTGCCGTCGGCGAATGTCAAGGGCCTCTTCACTGACGAGCGCCTTGCGAGCCATCCCACCGCCTTCGCAGAAGCCACAAGCCTTCTCTGGCTGGCGAAGCGTGCATGAACGCAATGACAATCGGGGATCACGCCCAGCGGTAGAGGCGCTCCAGGTCCACCAACTCGAGATCCGGCCGCGATGTTGCCTCAGCCATCAGGTCGGGTTCGAAGCCGCTCCGCGCGAAGAGCAGGAGCTTCGCCCGCGCCGCATCGGCGCGCCGGTTCAGGAGGTCCCGCACCCGTTCGAGCTTGCGCAGATCGGCGAGTCCGCGGACTGCCGGGCCGCCCTTCGCTTCACCGATTGCCAGGACGCGCACGCGACCGGCAGATGAGCCAGCGCCGAGCACCACGACGTCGATCTCGACACTCGTCCTGGCTTGTGCGTCACTCAGCTGAGTGAAGCCGACCCTCGCCGCGGCTCCGCCGAGCGTTTCAGCGGACGCAAAACGGGCCGTCCACGTCCGCGCTAGGTGCTCGAAGTGCGGGCCGACCACTGCCGATAGGAAGGTCGACTTCACGGAATCCCACACGGCACGCGCCTCGCCGGCCTCCAGCCGTGCCGTCTGGGGTCGCACGATCGCAGTGGAGAAGCGAAGGAACGGATCGTCGATGCCCAGCAGAGGGCGCTTGGCGCGCAAGAGATCCTCGTCGCGCCGAATGAAGCCCGCGCGCTCGAGGACCAGAAGCGGATGGCGCAAGGCCGCATCATCTCGCTGTAGCAGGCTTCCAATCGCATTCCTCGTGTGGCGCCCGCCGGCAATCGCCGCCAGGACCGATTGGTAGAGGGCACGATCCGTCATCGCGGGATCCTCCGTCAGGAGATAGTCCGCTTCGCGAAACATGGCGTGTGCCGGATTGAGGACCCCGGCCGCGAGCCACGCATAGAAGTCCTCCGTGCGCTCCGGCGCGTTGCCCGCCAGCAGCGGCCGATACCCTGGCGTGCCGCCCACGACGGCGTGGACCAGGAACGCAACCTGCGGATCCTCGACCTGCCAGAAGTCGGCAGCCTGCCGAAAGTCGAACGGCACCAGCGACAGGTCGAGCATGGCCCGGCCGCGCAGTGCTCGTTGGCCGCTCAGCAGCGAAGTCATCACTGAAACCGCGGAGCCGCAGAGCAGCATGCGGAACGGTGGACGGCTGCCAGATCGCGCCTCGTCGAACACGGTCTGGATGACCGAGCTCAGCTCCGGCGATTGCTGCAGGAGGTAGGGATACTCGTCCAGGACGATGACGCGATCCGGCCCGGCCCGTTCGGCAAGGGCACGGATGGCCGCATCCCAATCGCTGTACTCCAGGACGCCGGCCACGCCCGCGTCTTCGCCTATGACCGCGCCCACGCGGCGAAGCGCCGGCACTCGTTCTTCCTCGAGCGCCTGGTGGTAGAGGCCACGCCCCTGGCTGACCAGCGCGCGCAGGAGGAAGCTCTTCCCCTGCCTGCGCCGACCGTGAACGATGCCAATCCGGGGGCTCGGATCAGGGGCGGACGCGAACTCCTCGAGGGCGGTCCAGTCGCGGTCGCGATCGAACACTGCGGGCGGTTTCAGCATGGTGATCTCTCCGGGGACAGAGCAGTAAGTCCATTTACTGTAACTCGACCTACCACTATGTCAAGCGGGTACCCGCGCCGCAGCCGTCCGGTAGTACCGTTGACCCGCTGCACCGAGGCGGTCTAGCCTCCGGCTCCAACCTGCGCGAGGCCCCAG
>JBBQGI010000017.1:0-18217 GCA_038322875.1 Candidatus Limnocylindria bacterium
GGGGCCTGCAGCATCTCGGCGATGGCCTCGACGCTGATCACGCCGATCACCCGCTCCTGCTCGTCGACCACCACTCCCAGCTGCACCGATGAGCCGAGCATTTCCGACAGCGCGTCCCGCAGGGTCGTCTCCGGCTGCAACGTCGGGGAGCCCGGGGTGGCGTCGTCGGCGGCAACGTTGCCATCGGCGCCGAGCGCGTGACGCGCGACCCAGCCGAGCGGCCGATCCCGCTCGTCGAGGAGGAGCGCGTAGGTCGCGTTGGCGGCCTCGAGCCGGCGCCTGACCTCGTCATTCGTCTCGCTCACGCGGGCCGTTACCGGCTCGCTCAGCGGCAGGTCGCGGACCCGTCCCAGGGAGAGCCGCTTCAGACCTCGATCGGCCCCCACGAAGTGCGCCACGAACTCGCTGGCAGGGGCCGCCAGGATGGCCTCCGGGGTGTCGTACTGGGCCAGGACCCCGCCCTGCTGCAGGATCGCGATGCGGTCGGCCATCTTGATCGCCTCATCGACATCATGGGTCACGAACACGATCGTCTTGTGCACCCGCTCCTGGAGGCGCAGGAACTCGTTCTGCAGGCGGTCGCGCAGGATTGGGTCGACAGCGCCAAAGGGCTCGTCCATGAGCATCAGCGGCGGGTCGGCGGCCAGCGCGCGCGCCACTCCGATCCGTTGTCGCTCGCCGCCCGAGAGGGCGGCGGGGTACCGGTCGCGATAGGTCGCCGGATCCAGGCGCACGAGGTCGAGCAGCTCCTCGACGCGCTCGCGTACCCGACTCTCCGGCCAGCGCAGGAGGCGTGGCACGACCGCCACGTTCTCGGCCACGGTCAGGTGCGGGAAGAGGCCGACCTGCTGGATGACGTAGCCGATGCGCCGCCGCAGTTCGACGGCCGGCAGCGACATGACGTCCTCGCCGTCGATCGTGATGCGCCCCGAGGTCGGCTCGATCAGGCGGTTGATCATCTTCATCGTGGTCGTCTTGCCACAGCCGGACGGCCCGACCAGGACGCAGATCTCGCCAGCCGGGATCTCGAGCGAAAGGTCGGCCACGGCTGGCGGGCTGCCCGGAGCGCCGTAGCGCTTGCTGACCTGGTCGAGCTTGACCACCGCCGCCTTCGAGGTAGCCGGCGCCGCCTGCGCGGCTGTTAGGGCAGACGAGGGCCCCGGAGAGCTGGTGGTCACCGCGCGAATGATACGGAGCCGGGAGCGGCACCTGTTTCGCTGCGGGGGGCCACGCGATAGATCCGCAGAGACGCGTTGTCGTAGACCAACGTCCACTCGGGGCTGCCCTCGAAAACAGTGCGCTGGCAGTCGGCTCGCGGCGCCCAGGTGTCGAGCAGATAGGTGCCGCCGAGGGAGCGCGTCAGGTCGGCTGCCTCGCCGGCGTCGCCCGAGCAGTAGATGGTGTCGACGACGCCGGCGCGCTCGTCGGGGGAGTAGCCGAGGTTGGCGACGTACGGCGTGAACGTGAGTACGCGCAGCCGCCCGGCGGGATCGGTGGGGGAGTTGAGCCAGCCATTGGTCACGAAGATGCTGCGCTCGGGAGTATTGACCGCAATCCAGTCGGCCGCCGCCACCTCGTCCCAGCCAAGGACCACCTCGCGGTTGAGCGCCGTCCAGCCCGCGACCAGCAGCGGCGACGGGATGCTGACCGCCAGGACGACCGCCACCGCCCACGCCGGCCAGCGTCGGATCAGCCAGGCCGCCAGGATCGCCACGGCGATCCACATCGCCTGGAAGAACTTGTTCATGTCGAAGCCGATGACGCTGGCCTGCACCACATTCGGCACGACGAAGAGGACGAGCACCCAGGCGGCCAGGAACGCCTTGGCGCGCAGTCCGCGGGTCAGCAGCGCGACGAGCGCCAGCGCAAACGGGACTCCCAGGTTGGTGAGGTAGAAGAAGACCACCGCCCACGGCCCATCGGCGGTGGGTGCCGACTCCCACCCCAGCACCCACCGCAGCCCTCCGCCTGATGCGGTCTGCCCAAAGGCCGCCACCGCGAATGGGAGCGCCAGGGCGTAGGGCACCAGCAGGAGCGCGGCATTCCGCGCCGCGGATCGCTCGAAGAGCCGGCCCCCGATCGCTACCCAGGCCAGCGCGAGCACGAGGAAGGCAGGGAAGAAGAAGAAATGGAAGGGCGCCAGGAGCGCGCCCACCAGCCCCGCCAGCCCGATCAGGGCTGGTCGATCGCGCCAGCCAGCGGCGCGCGCCCGCGCCGTCGGCAGTCCCGCCACCAGCAGCAGCACGGCGCTGACCAGCATCGGCAACCCCGTCGTCGTGGCGCGATGGACCAGCAGCCCTGTGCCCATCACCGACGGGATGCGGAAGTACGGCCAGCTGACCTGCGCCGGCGACTGGGCGTCATACCACGAGTTGTCGTAGGAGTGCGCCGTGACGAGGGCGATCGGATCGCCGAGTCCGTTAGCGACGTCGCCGACCAGCCTGACCCAGCCGAGCCCGCCGCCGATGACGACCAGGACCACCGCCAGCAGCGCGGCGTGTCGTGCGCCGCGGCCACGCAGCAGCGTCATCGCCAGCCCGTGGACGACCAGTCCCAACGCCAGCGTCAGGATCGCCGATGAGACGACGAAGACCGGAATGACGAAGAGCCCCGCCGCCTTGGCGACGATCGCCGCGTGGAAGTCGGCGAACCAGTGGTACACCAGGGGCTCACCCGCGAAGTAGGGCACCTGGGGCGGGAAGTTGCCGGCGTTCAGCGACTGGGAGATCGAGAGGTGCACGCCCAGGTCACTCCAGTTCGAGCCCCCGGCGGCGATGCCGCTTTCGGTTGACTGCCAGAGGCCGCTCTGCAGGACGAGGCCGACAAGGCTCGCCAGCGCGGCGGCCACGACGAAGGGAATTGGTGCGCGTCGCAGCGCATGCCAGCCGGCCCGCGTCTCGCGAGCCAGCCGCTGGAGTCCTCCGCCGAGGACCGCGATCGGGATCGGTGCGGCCAGCAGGACCGCCACGCCGAAGATCGTTTCGCGACGGTAGCCGCCGGTCGCGAGCGAGAGCCAGTAGACGAGGTGGCTGCTGAGCGCCACCGACAGGACGATCGCCACGCCCAGCCGCCCCGTCGCCGGGATCCTGGGCGCGACCCAGGCCATGATTGCCCAGCCGGGCACCACGAAGAGGAGCGGCCACACGATGAGGATTGCCAGCGGCGGCCAGGCCCAGGCCGCGGCCAGCCCCGCCGCCAGCAGCAGGGCGGCGGCGGCCGCGGACGTTCGAGCCGTTCCGGTCATGGGGCTGAGGATGATAGCCGAGCCTCGCAGCTCAGCCGGTCCGGGAAAGCCCGCGCCAGCGCTGGAAGCCGCTGGCGGGGATCGAGCAGCGCCACAATCCGGTCGATCTGTCCCTTGGACAGGGTGTCGCCATCTGCGATGCGCGCCGCCAGCGCATCCGCGTCCTGGATCACCTGGACCCCTGGTCGCTGGCCGGGGTCCCACTCGATCTCGACCCGGCGTGGCGCGACCAGGCAGGCCGTGACCGTGGACGGCAGGGTCGCCCGCTCGAGGTAGACCTCCAGGCGGCGTCCGGCAAGACGCGCCGCGGTGATGGGCGCGGCATCCCACGGGATCCACGATCGGGTGGCCGCGCTCCAGTGATACCAGTGCCCGTTGCGCTTGCGGTAGCGCCCGGCATCGGCCCGGAGCGTGAGCGCCCACGTGCCGCCAGGCCCGACCACGATCGCCTCGATCGGCTCCCGGCCGCCCGCGGTCACGCGGTGCAGGTAATGGAAGCGGTCGTCGAGGCGGCGCCCGAGCGGACCACTCAACCGGTCACCGGCGGCGCGGGACAGCGAGAGGCGGAGCGACGGTGAGGTCGGGCGGTGGATCACCATGCGGCGGGCGATCGTCCGTGCGGTTTCGGCGGGTGCGACCCGAGTCTAACCCTGCCGCCTCGGCGCGCCTAGCCCGCGCAGGCGCCCTGCTAGCATGCGTGCCGTGGACGAGTCGACGCCGGGCAGCCAGATCCCGGAAGCGATCCGGACCCTCCTGACCGAGCTGGGAGAGGACCCGGATCGGCCCGGCCTGGCCGGTACGCCGGATCGCGTGCGGCGGATGTACGCCGAGCTGACCGACGGCTACGCCATCGATCCGGAGGCGCTTCTCAATTCGGCTGCCTTCGCGGTGGACTACGACGAGATGGTGGTGGTGCGTGACATGGAGTTCTATTCGCTCTGTGAGCACCATCTCCTTCCCTTCTTCGGCAAGGCGCATGTCGGATATCTCCCGCGCGGCCGTGTCATCGGCCTGTCCAAGATCCCACGCATCGTGGACATGTACGCGCACCGCCTGCAGGTCCAGGAGCGCATGACCCAGCAGATCGCCACCTTTCTGATGGAGCGGCTCGACCCGAAGGGAGTCGCCTGCGTGCTCGAGGCGACGCACCTGTGCACCGTCATGCGGGGCGTCCGCAAGCAGGAGGCGACCATGGTGACCAGCTCCATGCTCGGCACCTTCCGGGCGGATCCGCGCACGCGGACGGAGTTCCTGACCTTTATCGGCCGGTCGTCCGAGCGCTAGGCCGATGCCCTGGGCCGAGCTGCTGACCGAGGAGGAGATCGCGGCGGCGCTTCCCTCCGTGCCGGACTGGCGCCGCGAAGGAGACGAGCTGGTGCGCACCGTCCAGAGCGTCACCTTCCGCGAGGCGATCGCGCTGGTCGCCCGCGTCGCCGATGCCTCCGAGGAGGCCGATCACCACCCCGACATGGTGATCAACTGGAAGCGCGTCACCTTCCGCCTGACCACCAAGGCATCCCATGGCCTCACAGCCAGGGACGTGTCCATGGCGGTGACGATCGATAGGCTGGTGGGACCGGTAGAATCGGCCCGCAAATGACCGATCTCGCCCGCACCACGCCGATCCGCGTCCTGATCGCCAAGCCGGGCCTGGACGGGCACGACCGCGGCGCCAAGGTGCTCGCCCGGGGCCTGCGCGACGAGGGATTCGAGGTGATCTACACCGGGCTGCGCCAGACCCCCGAGATGATCGCGGATGCCGCCGAGCAGGAGGATGTCGACGTGGTCGGCCTTTCGATCCTGTCGGGTGCACATATGACCCTGCTCCCACGTGTGGTCGAGCTCTGCCGCGAGCGTGGCCTGGACGACCTGCTGATCGCCGCCGGCGGGATCATCCCCGACGCAGACGTGACGAAGCTCAAGGCGGCCGGGATCGGCGAGGTCTTCGGTCCGGGCACGAGCATCGGGCAGATCGCGGGCTATTTCCGCGAGCACGCGCGCCGGCGCGCCTGAGGGTCGTGGCCGCCCTCGAGGAGCTGCTGCGCGGCGCGGCGGCCGGTGAGCGGCTGGCGCTGGCTCGCCTGCTGACCGCAATCGAGAACGACGCGCCGGGGCTGCGCGATCTGCTGCCGGCCATCTTCGCCGCAGGCCATACGGCGCACCTCGTCGGGATCACGGGTCCGCCGGGGAGCGGCAAGTCGACGCTCGTCAACGCGCTCACCGATGAGTGGCGACGCCGGGGCCGAAGGGTCGGGATCGTGGCGGTCGACCCGTCGTCCCCATACACCGGCGGCGCGATCATGGGCGACCGGATTCGCATGATGGACCACGCCGCCGACCGCGATGTCTTCATGCGCTCGATGGCCAGCCGCGGCGAGCTGGGCGGGATCGCCGCCGCCACCTGGACCGCCGCGGCGGCCCTGGATGCCGCCGGCTACGACCCGATCCTGATCGAGACGGTCGGCGCCGGCCAGAGCGAGGTCGAGATCGCGCGGCTGGCCGAGACCACGGTGGTCGTCGAGGTGCCGGAGATGGGCGATGAGGTCCAGGCGATCAAGGCCGGGCTGCTCGAGGTCGCCGACCTGCTGGTCGTCAACAAGGGAGATCGTCCCGGCGCCGATCTGGCAGCCCGGCACCTGCGCGCCATGCTCTCCACGGCCGGTGGCCGGGTCACCCGCAAGCCACCGCCGATCCTGCTCACCACCGCTACGACGGGTGACGGAGTTGCGGCCGTGGCCGATGCCATCGACGCCCACCGGTCCGCAGCGCGCTCACCGGAGCAGGCTGCCGTCCGTGCTCGAAATCAGGTGCGGCGGGCGCTGGGCGAGCTCGCGGTGGGACGCGCCTCGGCGCGGACCGCCTGGGACGCCACGCTGCAGTCGGTCGCCGACCGCGAGCTCGACCCGATCACCGCCGCCGACCAGCTGCTGGGCCCGGACGCGCACGCCTAGTCGAGCTCCTTCGCCATCTGGGCGGAGGTCTCGACATAGCCGAGCGAGCGGTACAGGCCACGCGCCACCGCGTTGCCGCCGAACACGTTGAGCTCGATTCTGACGAGGCCGCGTGCCCGCGCCTCGTCCTCGGCCAGCAGCATCGCGGCGCGGCCATGCCCGCGCCCCTGGAACTCCGGATCGATCGAAAGGTCGTAGACGAAGAGCGCCTGGCGGCCGCCGGATGTGCGCTCCGCCAGCCAGAGCCGGCCGACCTCGATGCCATCGGCCTCGATCACGAAGATGGAGTGGCCAGGCGTGTCGAGCCCCGCCGGCAGCACGGAGGCCATGTCTGCCTCGGCCTTCTGCTGGGCTGCGGCATGGCTCTGGCCGCCATGTGCCTCGATCCCATCCGCGTAGCCGGCCTTCGAGGCGGCCATGAACCCCGGAAATTCCTCCGCGCTGATCGGTCGCAGTCGGAGTGTCGGCTGGGCACGCGTCATGGTCGAGGAGATTATCGGTGCTGGTACGCTAGCCGGCCATGAGCACTGACCGGGTCTTCGTCATCGGCGCCGGCCTGATGGGCCACGGCATCGCGCAGGTCAGCGCCGCCGCCGGCAAGCAGGTCACGCTGGCCGATCGAACGCAGGAGCTGGCCGACAAGGGGAAGGCGCGCATCGCCGCCAACCTGCGTCGGCAGGTCGAGAAGGGCAAGCTGGCGCAGGCGGACGCAGACGCGACCATGGCGCGGATCAGCGTTGGGGTCGGCGCGAGCGATGCCGCCGGCCACGACATCCTGATCGAGGCGGTCTTCGAGGACGAGGCCGTCAAGCGCGAGACGTGGCAGGCGCTGAGCGCTGCCGCGGATCCCGCGGCGATCTTCGCCAGCAACACGAGCAGCATCAGCATCACCGCCCTGGCCACCGCGACCGATCGGCCGGGCCGATTCATCGGTCTCCATTTCTTCTCGCCGGTGCCAGTGATGAGCCTGATCGAGATCATCCGCGGGCTCGAGACCGATGACGCCACGCTGGCGGTCGCCCGGTCATTCGCCGAGGAGCTCGGCAAGACGGTGATCGAATCGAAGGACTACCCCGGCTTCCTCGTCAATCGCATGCTCGGCCCCTTCATCAACGAGGCGATCTTCACCCTGATGGAGGGGACCGGCACGGCCGAGCACATTGACGCCGGTGCCAAGCTGGGCCTCAACCATCCGATGGGCCCGCTGGAGCTGAGCGACTTCATCGGCAACGACGTGATGCTCAACGTGATGGACGTCCTGTACCGCGGCTTCGGCGATCCGAAGTTCCGGGCTGCGCCGCTGCTGCGCCAGATGGTCAGCGCCGGGCACCTGGGCCGCAAGACGGGGCGCGGCTTCTACCACTACGACGAGCGGGGGACGAAGATCGGTTGATGGGCAGCACCGTGACGCCCACGCGGCCCGATCCGTTCGCGCTCGGCGAAGAGGAGCGCGCCGTGCGCGACACGGCCCGCGAGTTCGCCCAGCGCGAGCTGGCGCCCACCGTCGCGCAGCGCGACGAGGAGGAGCGCTACGACCGCGCCCTCTTCACGCACATGGGCGAGCTGGGGCTGACGGCGATCCCGTATCCGGAGGAGCTCGGCGGAGCTGGCCTCTCGTACTTCGCCTGGGTGCTCGCCTGCGAGGAGATCGCTGCCGCCGACATGGGGATGGCGGTCAGCCTCTCGGTCCATGTCCTTGCCCAGCTCTGCATCTTCTCGTTCGGGACCGATGAGCAGAAGAGCCGCCTGCTGCCCCCGATGACCGCCGGCCGGGAGCTGGGCGCCTTCGCACTGACCGAGCCCGGTGCGGGATCCGATGCCTCCGCGATATCTCTCACGGCACGCCGCACCGATGATGGCTATGCCCTCAACGGGACCAAGGTCTGGATCACGAATGCCGGCGAGGCCGACCGGTACGTCGTCTTCGCCACCGTCGACCGAGCGCGCGGTCGCGAGGGCGTGACCGCGTTCGTACTGGGGCGGGAGACGCCCGGCTTTCGGGTGGGCAGTCACGAACGCAAGATGGGAATCCGCGACTCGCCGGCCGCGGAGCTCGTCTTCACCGACGCACTGGTGCCCGAGACCGATCGGCTCGGGGCGGAGGGCGAGGGGCTCAAGGTCGCCCTCGCCTCACTGGCATCGGGCCGGATCAGTATCGCGGCCTGCTGCACCGGGCTCGCGCGGGCGGCGCTCGAGCACGCGACCCGCCATGCCACGCAGCGGACCCAGTTCGGCCGCCCAATAGCCGAGCAGCAGATGATCCAGGCGATCCTGGCCGATGCCGCAGTGGGGGTAGAGGCGTCCCGCCTGCTGACCTGGCGGGCGGCCCGCATGCGCGATGCGGGCGGGCAGATCAATGCCGCCAGCAGCATGGCCAAGCTGTTCGCCAGCGACACCGCCATGCGCGTCGCGACCGACGCCGTGCAGGTCTACGGCGGCGCCGGCTACTCGCGCGACAACCCGGTCGAGCGCTTCATGCGCGACGCCAAGGGGGCGCAGATCTACGAGGGCACCAATCAGGTCCAGCGTTTGATCATCGCGCAGCAGCTGGTCGATGAGATCCGCAGGTCGGACCGATGACCGGCGTCCGGGCGCCCGACCCCCCGGCCCGGGCCGCTTCAGGAATCCTGGAGACCGTGATCGAGCCGCTGAACATTCCGGCCGAGCTCCGCGCCGACAGCCTGGTCGCGCTGGTCCACAATTCGGTGCAGCGCAACCCGGCGAAGGAGGCGCTGCGCTGGAAGCTGCCGAAGACGAAGCGCCAGACCGGCGGGCCGCCGGAGGAGGAGGCGGCCGCCTGGACGAGCACCAGCTACGGCCAGATGTGGGATTGGATCACTCAGGTGGCGATGGGGCTCAAGCACCTCGGGATCCGCGATGGCGACCGGGTCTGCATCATGAGCCGGACCCGTCCCGCCTGGCTGACGGCGGACCTCGGCTCTCTCTCGCTGGGAGCGGTGACCTGCCCCATCTACCCCTCCGTCGAGCCGAACCAGGCCGCCTACGTGATCAACAACGTCGGCGCGCGGCTCGTCTTCGTCGAGAACCTGCAGCAGGCGGCCAAGATCGAGCAGGTGCGGGCCGAGTGCCCGAGCCTGGAGCACGTCGTCGTCATCGACGACCGGGGTCGCCTGCCGGCCGGGGCGATCAGCTTCGACGACATCTTCGACCTTGCCACCGCCGATCCCGGCGAGATCCGCGAATGGACCGAGACCTGGCGTGCCTACGGGCGCGACAAGGTGGCGACCATCGTGCACACCTCGGGCACCACCGCCAACCCGAAGGGCGTGGTGCTGACCCACGGCAACATCCTGCACAACTTCGAGGCCGGCATCCAGGCGGTCGACTTCAATGAGGACGACCTGTTCCTGTCGTTCCTCCCGCTTTCGCACATGACCGAGCGCGCAGCCGGCCAGATCGTGCCGCTCGGCCGTGGCTGCACGATTGCCTACGCCGAGCCTGCCATCGAGCGGCTCGCAGCCAACATGGCCGAGGTGCGCCCGACCGTGATGGTCGCCGTGCCCCGCCTCTATGAGCGGCTCTACGCGCGGGTCCTCTCGACCGTGGAGGCCGGACCGGCGCTGCGCCAGCGGATCTTCGGCTGGGCGATGGGACTGGGCCGCGCCAAGTACGCAAACCACCTCGCCGGGCGGCCTCACTCGGCCTGGCTGCGCCTCCAGCTGAAGGTTGCCGATCGGCTCGTCTTCCACCGCATCAAGGCCCGCACCGGCGGTCGGGTGCGCTACTTCGTGTCCGGCGGCGCGCCCTTGTCGCAGGAGATCGGCGAGCTCTTCTACGCCATGGGGATGCTGATCCTGGAAGGCTACGGACTGACCGAGACCGCGCCGCTGCTGACCATCAATCGGCCCGACGACTTCAAGTTCGGCACGGTCGGCAAGCCGGTGGCGGAGACGCAGATCCGGATCGATCCGGCGAGCGGCGAGGTGCTTGCCAAGGGTCCCCAGGTGATGCAGGGCTACCTCAACCAGCCCGCGGAGACGGCGCGCGTGATCGACCCGGAGGGCTGGTTCCACACCGGCGACATCGGTGAGCTCGATGCTGACGGACGCCTGCGCATCACCGATCGGCTCAAGAACATCATCGTGCTCGGCAACGGCAAAAACGTGGCTCCGGCACCGATGGAGATCGCCATCCTGACCAGCCGCTACATCGCCCAGGCCGTGATCCTGGGCGACAACCAGCCGTACACCGCGATCCTGGTGGTGCCCGACTTCGAGCAGGTCGCCAGCTGGGCCGCCGCAAATGGGATCGCCGAGATGCCTGCCGAGCAGCTGGTGGCCGAGAGGGCGGTCCAGAAGCTGATCGAGGGCGAGGTGAGGGCCAAGCTCGACGGCTTTGCCATCTACGAGCGGCCGCGCCGCGTGGCGCTGCTGCCGCGCCTGCTCTCCGAGGAAGAGGGCGAGCTGACCCCGTCGCTCAAGGTCAAGACCCGGGTCGTGGTCCAGAATTGGGCCGACCGGGTGGCCCATCTCTTCGGTGACGAGGAGAAGGACTAGGCGCGGTACCATCTGCGCCATGACCGACGTCTTCATCCTGTCCGCCGCGCGGACGCCCATCGGCAGGTTCCTCGGTGGCCTCTCGACCGTTCCAGCCACCACATTGGGGGCGAGCGCCATTCGTGCGGCCGTCGAGCGCGGGCGCGTGGCGCCCGAGCGCGTTGACGAGGTCTTCATGGGCCAGGTGATCCAGGCCGGTGCCGGACAGGCGCCGGCCCGGCAGGCAGCGCTCGGTGCCGGCCTGCCCAACGGCGTCTCGGCCACGACCATCAACAAGGTCTGCGGCTCCGGCCTGAAGGCAGTGATGCTCGGGGCGGCATCGATCCGCGCGGGCGACGCTGAGATGATCGTAGCCGGCGGCATGGAGAACATGAACCTGGGTCCGTACCTTCTCCCCGGGGCGCGCGCCGGCTATCGGCTCGGCAATGCGGAGCTGGTCGACTCGACCGTCCATGACGGCCTGTGGTGCGCCATCTGCGACGTCCATATGGGGATCCACGCTGAGCGCGTGGCGGCGAAGCACGACGTGAGCCGCGCCGCGCAGGACGAGTTCGCCGTGCGCTCCCATCAGCGCGCCCTCGCCGCGATCGCGGAGGGGCGCTTCGCCGACGAGATCGTCCCGATCGAGGTGCCCGGCAAAAAGGGCCCGACCATCGTCGACACCGATGAGAATCCCCGGTCCGACACCTCGCTCGATGCGCTCGCCCGCCTGAAGCCGGCCTTCCAGCCGGACGGTGGCACCGTCACGGCCGGCAACGCCCCGGGGATCACCGACGGAGCCGCGGCCCTCGTGCTCGCCTCCCCGGATGCCGTCGCCCGCGACGGCCTGGCGCCGATCGCCCGCATCACCGGCTACGCGCAGGCCGACGTCGCGCCGGAGTGGCTCTTCGAGGCGCCGATCGACGGCGTGCGAAGGCTGCTCGCCAAGCTCGATCTGCAGCTCGACGCCTTCGACCTGGTCGAGATCAACGAGGCGTTCGCGGCGCAGGTCCTTGCCGATGGCAACGCGCTCGGCTTCGACTGGGATCGGGTCAATGTCAACGGCGGCGCCATCGCGCTCGGCCACCCGATCGGGGCATCCGGCGCCCGGGTCCTCACGACCCTGCTCTACGAGCTTCGACGGCGAGGCGGGAAACGCGGCCTGGCCACGCTCTGCCTGGGAGGCGGGGGAGCGGTCGCACTCGCCGTGGAGATGGTCTGATCCCACCCCCCGGCTGAGGTCGGATGGGCGCGCACGCTTGACCCGCCCCTATAATCGGGCCGCCTGCGCTCCGGCCAGCTCCCGCATCAACGTCCGCGGAGGCGCCGGCCCGCCACCTACAGGAGGCCTCGAAAGCAGCACTCATGGCAAGTTCGAATCCGGTCGCGGAGGCGCAGAACATCTGGGACGTGGCCCAGGCGCAGTTCGACGCAGCGGCCGAACAGCTTGACCTGGATCCCGGCCTGCGCCGCGTGCTTCGCGTCCCGCAGCGCGAGCTCACGGTCAACTTCCCCGTGACGATGGACGATGGGCACGTCGAGGTCTTCACCGGCTATCGGATCCAGCACAACGTGAGCCGCGGCCCGGCCAAGGGCGGCATCCGCTACCACCAGGACGTGACCCGCGACGAGGTACGCGCCCTGTCGATGTGGATGACCTGGAAGTGCGCCGTCGTGAACATCCCGTATGGCGGCGGCAAGGGTGGCGTGATCGTCGATCCCAAGAAGCTGTCGATGCGGGAGCTCGAAGGCCTGACCCGTCGCTTCACGACCGAGATCAGCCCGCTGATCGGACCCGACCGGGACATTCCGGCGCCCGATGTGAACACCAACGCCCAGGTGATGGCCTGGATGATGGACACCTTCTCGATGCACCGCGGCTACACCATCCCGGGAGTGGTGACCGGTAAGCCGATCGCCATTGGCGGGTCGCTGGGGCGCAACGAGGCGACCGCGCGCGGCGCCGTCTTCACCCTGAGCCAGGCGAGCAAGATCCTCAACCTGCCACTCAGCGGGGCGCGAATTTCGATCCAGGGCTACGGCAATGCCGGATCGATCGCTGCCGAGCTGCTCCATGCCGAGGGCGCCACCATCATTGCGGTAAGCGACTCGAGCGGCGGCATCTACAACCCCAGGGGGCTTGATCCCGCGCGCGTTGGCGCCTGGAAGGGAGAGCACGGCACGGTGGTCGGCTTCCCCGGCGCCGATGCGGTGAGCAACACCGAGATCCTGGAGCTCGACTGCGAGATCCTGGTCCCCGCCGCGCTCGAGGGTCAGATCACCGAGAACAACGCGCCGCGCATCAAGGCGAAGATCGTGGCCGAGGCCGCCAACGGCCCGACCACCCCCCAGGCCGACCAGATCCTGTACGACCGGGGCGTCTTCGTGATCCCCGACATCCTCTGCAACGCCGGCGGCGTGACGGTCAGCTACTTTGAATGGGTGCAGGACATGCAGTCATTCTTCTGGACCGAGGCGCGCATCAACGAGAGTCTGCACGAAATCATGGATCGCGCCTTCGAAGGCGTCCACGCCATGAGCCAGCGCCATTCGGTCCACATGCGCACGGCGGCATACATGGTGGCCGTGGCGCGCGTGGCCGAGGCGACCACCCTGCGAGGCCTCTACCCGTAGCCGGGCCGCCCATGCTCGATCACGAAGAGCGCTTCCTGTTCCGCGAGGAGATCCTCAACCTGGCGAACGCCCTCGCCGAGCCGGGCGCGCTCGACAACGTGGAGGACCTGCTCGCCGACGTGACGACGTCACCGCGCTTCGACAGCGACGTGTTCACGCTGGAGCGCTCGCTGCAGGTGATGCTCGGCAGCCGGGCCGGCTCGACGCTGGTGGGGCTCCTCACCGTCACTCGCGAGGTCTTCGACGAGGTCGGAGAGATCGGCCTGACGCCCGATGTCCACGAGCGGCTCGTCGGCTGGCGCGCCAGGTTCGGCCTGGCGATCGACAACGCCCTGAACTTCCTGAACAACCCCGACGGCATCCAGGGGCACAACTTCGGCACGCAGCTGACCCATGCCGAAGGCGGTCTCACCCTCCAGGGGCGGCTGACCCTCGTCCGTTACAACAATGAGCCCCAGTTCTTCATCGCCGATGCCGACGTCCTGCTCAGCATGGCGGCCGACGTCATGGAGCGGCTCGGCGAGCATCTCGAGCCGGAGATCGTGGAGCCCGAGCTGGTCACCCGCCTGCGCGAGGCGATCGAGCTGATCGAGCGGCGCAGCAAGCCGCGGGGGTGAGCTTCGGCCAGCGCGTCTTCCTGGCGGCGACGGGGCAGAACCGGGGCAAGACCACCGCGTCGCTCGGGCTGATCGCCGCGATCATCGACCGGGGGTCGAAGATCGGCTTCATCAAGCCCGTCGGCCAGCGCTACGTTGTGGTCGAAGGGACACGGGCCGATGAGGACGCGGTCCTCATGCAGGCCGTCTTCGACCTGCCCGATGCGCTCGACGACATGAGCCCGGTGACGCTCCCACGCCACTTCACCACTGACTACATCATGGGCGAGGTCGACGAGGACCTGGAGCGCGAGGTGACCGAGGCCGCCACGCGCGTCGCCGCCGGCAAGGACCTGCTCCTCATCGAGGGGACCGGGCACGCGGGCGTCGGCGCGGTGGTGGGTCTCTCCAACGCCCGCGTGGCCGCCCTGCTCGAGGCGCCGGTCGTGATCGTCAGCGAGGGCGGCGTTGGGCGCCCGATCGACGAGATCGTGCTCAACCACGCCCTCTTCGAGCGCCACGGCGTACGGGTGCTGGGGGCGCTCGTCAACAAGGTCGACGTCGACTCGCATCCCCACCTGCCCGAGGTGCTGCGGCGCGGCCTCGGACAGCACGGGATCGAGCTGCTCGGCTGCATCCCGTACAGCGAGCTGCTGGCCAACCCGTCGCTCGAGCTGATCGCCACGCACCTCGTCGGCGCCCTGCTCAGTGGGGAGGCGACGCCCGACCGCACCGTCGGTCATGTCGCCATCGGCGCCATGCGGGCTGAGCACGCCGCCGGCCTGATCCGCGAGCGCACGCTTCTCATCACGCCCGGCGACCGGGACGACCTGATCGCCATGGCGCTGGAGCTGAACGATGGCGCCGACCCCGGACGGGTGACCGGGCTGGTGCTGACCGGTGGATTCGAGCCGGCTCCCGTCGTGCTGGCCAGGCTCGCCGCCGCGGGCCTCTTCGCCTACCTCGTGCAGACCGATACCTATCGGACGGCGCAGGCGGTGGACGAGATCCTGGTGAAGACCCACGCAACCGATACCGACAAGATCGAGACGATCATCCGCCTGGTCGCCGGCTCGGTCGACGTCCGCGACTTCCTCGCCCACCTCTAGCCGCGACTGCGCCGGGAGGGGTAGCATGCGACCCATGACTGCGACTCAACCGGCCGTCGATAAGCTCCATTTCACCGGCGACGACGAGGCCGATCGCCTGCTCGCCAGCGATCCGCTGGCGCTCCTGATCGGCTTCGCGCTCGACCAGCAGGTCACCGTCCAGAAGGCCTTCTCTGGGCCGGCCGAGCTGCGGCGTCGGATCGGTCACCTGGACGCCACGCTCATCGCGGCGATGGATCCCGACGCCCTCGATGCCGTCTTCCGGGAGCGACCGGCGTTGCACCGGTTCCCCGGCGCCATGGCGGGCCGGGTGCAGGCCCTCTGCATCTTCGTGGTCGAGCGCTACGGCGGGGAAGCTGGTCGCGTCTGGGCAGATGCCGCGGATGGGCGGGACCTGCAGGCGCGGCTGCTGGCGCTGCCGTCGATCGGGGAGATGAAGGCGCGCTCGCTGATCGCGATCCTGGGCAAGCGCTTCGGGCTGCAGCTCCCTGGCCTGGAAGGCGTGATGCCCGAACACGCGACGCTGGGCGATGTCGACTCAGCCGAGGCGCTGGCCAGCTACCAGGCCAACAAGCGGGCCTGGAAGGCCGCGCAGCGAGCCGCCAAGGGCTGACCTTCCGGAAAAGGGAAGGAGGCCGGACGTGGGCACTCGCCGGCCTCCTCGTTCGCCGCAGCGCGACCGGTAAACCGGTGCGCGCGGTGACACCCAGCATCATACGAACGGGGCACCCGACGTCATTGGTACTTTCGGCCCAAGTTGAGGCTCAGGCCACGTCCCAGGCGAGCGGCATGTTGTCGGTGAGCCGGGTGTGCCCGATCCAGACCGCCACGAGCGCCAGTGCCGGACCCGTGACGCGGCGCAGCTCGGCCAGCGTTGAGGCGTCGGCGACGCTGATGTAGTCGGGGCGCGCCATCGTTTCGGCCGCGATCAGCTCGGTCATGCGCGCGCGGAGCACCTCTGCCGAGCGCTCGCCCGCGTCATACGCCTCTCTCGCTGCGCTGAGGGCTCCAAAGAGGCAGGCCGCGGCGTGCCGCTCCTCGATCGAGAGCTGGGCATTCGCGCTGGAGAGGGCGAGGCCATCGGTCTCGCGCACCGTTGGGCAGATCACCGTCTGCACGTTCATGAACAGGTCGCGCATCATCCGCCTCAGGATCACGACCTGCTGTGCATGGCGTTGCCCGAGATAGAGGCTCGCCGGCCCGACCAGGAGCAGCATCTTGAGCATCACCGTGGTCAGGCCGTCCAGGTGCCCGGGCCGCGACGCACCCTCCAGCTGTCGGGTCAGCCCCTCGACGGTGACCCTGGTCATGTCGTCGGGCGGGTAGAGGGTCGCGACTTCGGGAAGAAATACCAGATCGGCGCCGTCGCGCTCGAGGAGGGCCAGGTCGCGAAGCTCATCGCGGTGCATCGGGCTCATCTCGTCGAGGGTCGAGAAGTCGCCGGGATGCGTGAACGAGCTGACCACGACGCAACCGTTCTCGGCATGGGCACGTCGCACGAGCGAGAGCTGGCCGTCGTGCATCACGCCCATCGTCGGCACGAAGCCGACCGAGTCTCCTGCCAGCCGCCGTTCCAGGATCGCGGCCCGCAGCTCGGGGATTGTGCGCAGCACCTGCACCGTCAGCGTCGTCGCGAGCGGGCCGGTCGCGCCGGGCGCTCCACAGGGTGCGCCTCGCGGTAGCGATCCACGATAAGGTCCCAGAGCCGCTCGGCGACCTGACGCTTGGGGAGCATCGGCCAGTCGCTCAGCTCGCCCTCGGCGCCGAAGACGGTCACCTTGTTCTCGTCTGACCCGATGGCGTCGAATGGTCCCCCCACCCGGTTGCCGACGATCAGGTCGAGGCCCTTGTCGCGCAGCTTGCTCCGCGCGTTGACCTCCAGGTCATCGCTCTCCGCCGCGAAGCCGATGAGGAACGGGCGCGACCCGTCGGCCATCTCGGCCACCTCGGCGATGATGTCCGGGTTCGGCACGAGGTCGATCTGCAGCTCGCCGCCATCGCGCTTGATCTTGCGACTGCTGGCTCGCTTCGGGGCGAAGTCAGCCACCGCGGCCGCCATCACCAGCACGTCGGCGCCCGCCGCGGCGCGCAGCACCGCCTGCCGCATGGCGGCGGCGGTGGTCGCTTCGATGACGGTCACGCCGCGCGGCGCGGTCACGCTCATCGTGCCGGCAATGAGTGTCACGCTGGCGCCGCGATCGCGAGCGGTCTCGGCGATCGCCACGCCCATCTTGCCGCTGCTCCGGTTGCCGATGTAGCGCACCGGGTCGATCGGCTCACGGGTGCCGCCTGCGCTGACCACGACCTGCAGTCCATCGAGGTCGCCGGCCCGGGCGAAGAGCCGCTCGACCGTCTCCACGATCATCTCCGGCTCGGCGAGGCGGCCCACGCCGGTGAGGCCGCTCGCCAACGCCCCGACCTCCGGCTCGATGATCCGGTGCCCGAAGCCGCGGAGTGTCTCGACGTTGCGCTGCGTGGCGGGGTGCGTCCACATGCCGGCGTCCATGGCTGGTGCCACCACCAGCGGTGCGCGGCTGGCCAGGGCGATGGCGGTGACCGCGTTGCCGGCGTTGCCGGCCGCCAGCTCGGCGAGGAGGTTAGCGGTGGCCGGGGCGATGACGATCGCATCGGCTCCCTCGGCCAGCTCGACGTGGGCGATCTGCGAGTCGGCGTCGAGTGCCATGACGTCGCTCACCACCGCGCGATGGGTGAGCGAGGCAAACGTGAGCGGGGTGACGAAGGCGGTGGCGGCCGGGGTCATCGCGACGTCGACCACCGCGCCGCGCTCTGCCAGCAGGCGGACCAGCTGGACCGCCTTGTAGGCGGCGATGCTGCCCGCCACCCCGACCACGATCCGACGGCCGGCGAGCGAGCCGCGCTCGCCGCTCATCGGTCGCCGCCGGGAGTGGAGGTGGCCGCGGCTCCCGCCGAGCCTGCGGCGCCGGCCCCCGCTCGGATCGCCTCGTACGCGTAGCGAATGCCGCGCAGGGTCAGGTCCGGCTCGATCGCGTCGATCCCCGGCACGTCGCGCAGCCACGGCTCGTGGGTGTACCCGCCGGTGGCGATCACGGAGATGCGGCTGCCCTGCGGGGAGCGTTCCAGCAGCTCGCCGCGCAGGGCGGTCAGCAGGCCGCTGACGAGCCCGATGTAGCCCAGCACGGTGCCGCTCTGCATGGCGTGCACGGTA
>JBBQGI010000018.1:0-18046 GCA_038322875.1 Candidatus Limnocylindria bacterium
CAGCGCGCTGCTCCGGGTCGAGCTTGGCGAGCAGCGGAGCGACAGAGACGCCTTCAGTGCGGGCAACGGCCATGCGGTCACGATCGCGCCGTGGCCTTACCGGCGGGTGATCAGGGACTTATCGGGCTATCCTGTCGCCGCCCGCCCGCCTGCCCGCACGGAGATCCTGCGCCGAACCGATGACCTGTCCATGACCCGCCGCGACCGCCGCCTCCGCCACGCCACCGAGACGCCGCGCGCGCGACGCATTCGGGAGGCCACCGAACGCGAGGCCATGCAGCGTGCGCGCGGGATCGATCCGTTGGCTCGGGGCCGTGCCGCGACCGCCGGCGTGTCAAGCGGGCGCCCACGCCGTCCGCGCCACTGGAAGCGGACCATCCTCCTCACCTTCATGGTCATCCTCCTGGCGCTCGGCACCGGCGGCTGGCTGTTGTGGCAGCGTGTCGCGGCCTTCAACGACGCAGTCAGCTCGGCGCCGTCCCTCTCGTCCGCCCTCTTCTCCCCGCTGTCGGGGAGCGACCGCGTGAACGTCGCCATGTTTGGCTATGGCGGCCCGGAACACGGGGGCGGCAGCTACCTCGCCGACTCGATCATGATCCTCTCGATCGATCCGGCTACGAACGCCACCACCATGATCCCGATCCCGCGCGACCTCTGGATCCAGGGACTGCCCGAGATCCCGAATAACGCCAAGGTCAACGAGGCGTTCGCGGATGGCTTTGTGCGGGGCGGGGTGCGCGAGGCGGGTCATGAGGCGACGACCGTGCTCTCGAAGGTGACCGGCCTGGTGATCGACCATTGGCTGGCGATCGACTTCACCGGCTTCAAGGCGATGGTCGACACGGTCGGTGGCGTCAGCGTTGACAACCCCGTCGCCTTCGCCTACACGTGGTCCGAGGCGAACTACCACGCCGGGAACTGGGACGGCGGGACCTTCGTCTCGGGACCGATCTTCCTGGATGGCGTCCACGCCCTGGACTACGCGCGCAGCCGATACACGAGCGTGCCCGCCGAGTCGAGCGACTTCGCGCGGTCAGTACGCCAGCAACGAGTCCTGTCCGCACTCCGCACCAGGCTGGGCGGGGGAGGGCTCGGTTCGCTCGGGCCGGGCCTGGCAATGATGGATGCTCTCAACGGCAAGATGGCCACCGACCTGTCGGCGATCGACCTCTACCTGCTGTCGGGGCACCTGAATCCCGATCGGCGCCTGGAGCTGGGCGAAGGGGTCATCCTCGACGCGACCTCCAACAGCATCGGCCAGTACATCCTGGTCGTCATCGGCCGCGCCGATGGCAATGACTACGAGCCCCTGAAGGCGTACATCCAGTCGGAGCTGGCGCGGCCATTGCCGACTCCGGTGCCCAGCCCCAGCCTGCCGTGACCGTAGCCGCACCGCGCGACGCGCATATCCGCGCGGTCCTGCGCCAGCTTCCCCTCGCCCCCGGGGTGTACCTGATGAAGGGCGCCGATGGGCGAGTTCTGTACGTCGGCAAGGCCGATCTGCTCAGGCATCGGGTCCGCTCCTACTTCGGGTCGAAGGTCGGCCTCGACTCGCGGATCGTGCGCATGACCGCCGAGGTGGCCGATATCGAGTACATCGTCACCGACACGGTCAGTGAGGCGTTCCTGCTCGAATGCAACCTGATCAAGGAGCATCGGCCGCGCTTCAACATTCGGCTGCGCGATGACAAGAGCTACCCGTTCGTCAAGATCACGCTCGGCGAGGATTTCCCCCGGATCGTGCGCACGCGCAAGCTGACCCGGGACGGTAGCCGCTACATCGGCCCGTACGCGTCCGCCTCCAGCGTCGACGAGACGCTGAAGCTGCTGCGCCGGATCTTCCCCTTCCGCACCTGCAACCTGGAGATCCCTGAGGGCAAGCGCGTCCTGGAGCGGCCGTGTCTGCTCTATTACATCAAGCGCTGCCAGGGCCCTTGCATCCAGGCGATCGAGAAGGCCGAGTACCGGGCCACCATCGACCGTGTGGTCGACTTCCTCGACGGGCGCCAGGAGGGGATCGCCGACGAGCTGCGCGACGAGATGGAAGACCACTCGTCGGCACTCCGCTACGAGCAGGCCGCGATCTCGCGGGACAAGCTGCGCGCCGTCGAGCGCACGATTGAGCAGCAGAAGGTCTCGGCATTCAGCCGCGCCGAGCAAGATGTCATCGGGATCGCCCGCGAGGAGGGGGAGGCGTGCCTCCAGCTCTTCGTCATCCGCAACGGCAAGATGATCGGCCGGGAGCACTTCATCGTGGAGGGCGCCCGCGACGTGACGGATGGCGAGGTGCTCGGCTCGTTCCTGCAGCAGTACTACGCGGCCACCGAGCGCCCCCCACGCGAGGTGGTTCTCCCGTTCGCGCCGGCCGATGCGACCGGCCTGGCGGCCTTCCTGACCGATCGCCGCGGATCGCGCGTGACCCTATCCGTCCCCGAGCGTGGCGACAAGCGGCGGATGGTCGCGCTCGCCACGCAGAACGCAGTTGAGGCACTGTCCCGCGAGCGCGCCGAGTGGCTGGCCGACGCCGGCAAGCGCGACGAGGCGCTGGAGGCGCTCAAGAGCGCGCTGGGTCTGCCTCGGCCACCTGAGCGGATCGAGTGCTACGACATGAGCAATATCCAGGGCACGAGCGCGGTCGGCAGCATGGTCGTCTTCGTCAATGGCAAGCCCGAGCCGCGCGAGTACCGGCGCTTCCGAATCCGCAGTGGCGAGACGCCGGACGACTTCCGGATGATGGCAGAGGTGATTCGCCGCCGCTTTTCGCGAGCTGCGCGGCTGCGCGCCGAGACGGGAGCACTCTCGCTGGCCGCGGTGGGGGCGGACGAGTCGTTCGAGGATCTCGCCGGCGACGATGACGGGCCTGATCAGCCTCCCAGCCCGACCGCCGCCCGCGATGCCGGCTGGGCGCTGCCCGACCTGGTGATCGTGGACGGCGGAAAGGGGCAGCTATCCGCCGCGGTCGGCGTGATGCGCGAGCTGGACCTCGTCGACGTGCCGGTGGCGGGCCTGGCGAAGCGGTTCGAGGAGCTCTATCTGCCCCACCGCTCCGACCCGATCCTGCTGCCCCGCAACAGCCAGGGCCTGTACCTCGTCCAGCGCATCCGGGACGAGGCGCATCGGTTTGCCATCACCTACCACCGGGCAGTCCGTAGCCGTCGCGCGCTGGCGAGTCCGCTCGACGAGATCGAGGGGGTTGGTCCGGTGCGCAAGAAGGCACTCCTCAAGCGCTTCGGCAGCGTGCGCCGGATGCGCGAGGCCTCGGTCGAGGAGCTGGCCGAGACGCCGGGAATCCCAAGGGATCTGGCCGACCGGCTGAAGCGGCACCTCGCCCGCGAGGGGATGCTGGCCTGACGCCCCGGATCAGGGGGCGGCTGTCTTGCGAGGGTACCTGAGCGTGCCTATACTGGCGCGGCCCGCCGCAAGTGTGCGGCGCGTTTGGTGTCTGCGGCAGCCGCGACGACCGGAGCGAGAGGTTCACCTGGCCGACACATGACCTGGCGCCGCACCGCCCCCTGGGTGATCCTCATCACCCTCCTGCTGGCGATCTTCATCGACCTTCCCCGACAGACGCTCGGCCTGACGTGGCTGCCCTCCAACGTCCTCGGCAAGGAGCTGAAGACGGTGCTGGGCCTCGACCTGCAGGGCGGGATCCGGGTCACCCTCGCGGTCACCCCCCAGTCGGGCCAGACGGTCACCGATGAGCAGGTCGAGACGGCGCGCAACATCATCGAGCGCCGTGTCGGTGGCCTCGGCGTGTCCGAGCCGCAGGTCCGCACCGAGGTCAGCGGCAGCGAGCGCCGCATCGTGGTCGAGGTGCCGGGCGTAGCGAACGAGGACCAGGTGCGCAGCCTGGTGGGGTCGACCGGCCAGCTGCAATTCATCGACCCCAGGGGCCAGGCGCTGACCGTCGACCAGGACATCCGTCCGCTGCTGGCGGACGGTACGGTGGCGGAGATCTTCGACGGTGGCCAGATCGACCCGGGCAGCGTGCAGCCCGGCACCAGTAGCGGAAACATCGGGGTGGATTTCACGCTGCGCCAGGAGGGGTCCGACAAGTGGTGCGCGTTCACCACCGCCAACACGCAGCAGCCCGGGCCGATCGCTCTCGACGGTCGCATCATCACCACGCCGACCATTCAAAGCGCGATCTGTGGCGGCACCACCATCATCACCGTCGGCACTGGGCCGGCCGCCGAGGTCGAGCGCACCAATCTCTACAACACGCTGCGCTTCGGCGCGCTGCCGGTCTCGCTCACCGAGCAGGGCGTCGAGCGCGTCGAGCCGACCCTCGGCGCCGACTTCCTGGCCCAGGCGCTGATCGCCGGGGGGATCGGTCTCCTGCTGGTGCTCATCTTCATGATCTCGTTCTACCGCCTGCCCGGCGTGGTGGCCGCCGTGGCCCTGATCTTCTACACGCTGGTCACCTACGCGGTCTTCCGCCTGATCGGGGTCACGCTGACGCTCGCCGGGGTGGCCGCCTTCATCCTGTCGATCGGCATGGCGGTCGACGCCAACATCCTCATCTTCGAGCGGATGAAGGAGGAGATCCGGCTCGGCAAGACGCTCGGGCCCGCGATCGAGGCGGGCTTCAACCGCGCCTGGTCGAGCATCCTCGACTCGAACGTGAGCTCGCTGCTGGTCGCCTCCTGGCTCTTCTGGCAGGGCACGACCGTGGTGCGCGGCTTTGCGCTGGTGCTGATCATCGGCGTCCTGCTCTCGATGTTCAGCGCCGTGACGGTGACCCGCACCCTCCTGCGCATGGTGGGACGCACCGATTGGGGCCGTCGCCTCGAGCTCTACCACGTGGAGCGCTGACGAGATGTATGACATCGTCGGGAAGCGCAACTGGTATTTCGCCTTCAGCGCGCTGATCACGATCCCGGGCCTGATCTTCATCATCCTGGGCGGGCTGAAGCCCTCGGTCGACTACACCGGCGGGACCGTCTGGCAGGTTCGCTATGCGGATGCGCCCATCGCGTCCGAGGTCCATACCGCCCTGGTCGAGCTCGGCTATCCGGAGGCCGTGGTGCGCGACGCGGGTGGCGGCTTCCTGGAGATCCGGACACGCCCGATCGACCTGCTGCCGGCCACCACGCCGGCACCAACCGCGAGTCCGCTCCCCTCCGGCGTGACGCCGGCGCCGACCGCCAGCCCCTCGCCGACCCCGAGCCCGTCGCCCTCGCCGACTCCGATCCCGGTCGGCACGCTCAGGCCCACGGCATCACCGTCAACGAGTGCCACCGCCGCCCCATCCGCCTCGCCGAGCCCCACGCCCGAGCTGGTGGTCCCCGGGACCCCCTTCGACGACCTGGAGAAGCAGCTCATTGCGCGATTCGGCGCAGGAGCGCCGCGCAGAATCATCACCGTCGGGCCGACGGTCGGATCGGAGCTGATCCGCAGCTCGATCATCCTGATCGTGATCGGAGAACTCTTCATCCTCCTGTACCTGTGGGCGCGGTTCGGGTTCCGCTATGGCACCGCGGCGATCGTGGCGCTGCTGCACGACGTGATCGTGGTGGTCGGCGCCTTCGCCATGCTGGGCTTCTTCTTCGGCCTGGAGTTCGACGCACTCTTCGTGACAGCGCTGCTGACGATCATCGGCTTCAGCGTGCATGACACGATCGTGGTCTTCGACCGGATCCGGGAGAACCGGGTGCGCCACGCCGGCGAGCCGTTCGGCGCCATCGTCAACCACTCGATCCTGCAGACCCTGGGTCGCTCGATAAACACCAGCCTGACCGTGGTGGTGACGCTCACCGCTCTCCTCCTGCTGGGACCGGCCACCATCCGGACCTTCGCACTGGCGCTGCTGATCGGCGTCATCAGCGGCACCTATTCGTCGATCTTCAACGCCAGTCAGCTGCTGGCTGCATGGTACGAGTGGGATGCCGCCCGCAAGGCACGTGCTCTGGCGGCCGCCCGCAAGGCCCCCCGTACGGCAGCTCGCTAGGCCCCTCCCCGACCGATAACGCCCCGATACGTCGGCGGTAATCCAGCCGGACTACCATGGCCGGGTGATCGTGCCGCGCCTCGAATGGCTCTTGCCGGACCCGGTGCCGGAGCCCCCGGCCTTCGCCGGCTTCGGGCGGCCGGTGGCGACCCTGCTGGCGCGCCGCGGCTTTCTCGACGATGCGCAGCTGACCGGCTTCCTCCATGCGGGCGAGGCATCGCTGCACGACGTCGCGCTGATGGCCGATGCCGACCTGGCGCTAGCTCGCATCGAGCGGGCACTCAACAACGGTGAGCGGATCGCCATCTGGGGCGACTACGACGCGGACGGGATGACCGCGGTGGTGGTCTGGGTGCTGGCCCTCCGAGCCCTCGGGATCGAGGCCCTGCGCCACGTCCCCTCACGCCTAGCGGAGGGCTATGGCCTCTCGATCGCGGGGCTGGAGCGGTTGCGCGATGCCGGCGCGACGCTCGTGATCACCTGCGACTGCGGCGTCACGAACGCCGTCGAGGTCGAGGAGGCGCGCCGCCTCGGGATGGAGGTGATCGTGACGGATCATCACCTGCCGTCGGGAGCACTACCGCTGGCGGTGGCGGTGGTCGATCCACATCGCCCCGATTGCACGTATCCGGATCGAGACCTGACCGGGGCTGGCATCGCCTTCAAGCTGGCGTCGGCGCTCCTGGCGCGTCGCGGCGCGGCCGCCGCTGACCTGGCCGGCGTGGCTGCCATCGGCACGATCGCCGATATGGCGCCGATGACCGGCGAGAGTCGAGCCATCGTCCGCCTCGGCCTCGACGAGCTGGCCGCGACCTCGCGACCGGGCCTGCGTGCCCTGCTGGCGCGGTCCGCGGAGATCCCGGCCCAACCGACGGCGCGCGACCTCGCCTTCGGGGTCGCGCCACGCATCAACTCGGCTGGCCGCATCGCCGATGCGGAGCTGGCTGTCTCGCTCATGCTCGAGGACGACCCGGCCACGGCCGAGCGGATCGCCGAGGAGCTCGAGGCGGTGCACCTCGAGCGGCGAGCGATCACGGTCGCGACGATCGAACAGGCGCGCGCCATGGCCGCCGAACTGCCCGGGGAAGGGCCGTTGGCGTTGCTGGGCGATGGCTGGGCGCCGGGTGTGCTCGGGCTCGTGGCCAACCGATTGGTCGAGACCCTCGGCCGGCCGGTCGCGGTTGCTGCGGCCGTGGAGGACGAGCTGCGGGGATCCGTGCGGGCGCCGGCCGACTTCCATGTTGCGCTGGCGCTCGAGGCCTGCGCCCCGCTGCTCATGAAGCGCGGCGGCCACCCAGCGGCCGGCGGCTTCAGCCTGCGAGCCGCGGACTGGGATGCCTTTGCCGCCGCCTTCGGCGCGTTGCCACGACCCTTCCCCCCCATTCCCGGACAGGCAGCGGAGCGGGCCACGGCGCTACCGGTGGATCTGGTCCTGCCGGCCATGCACCTTGGCTGGCCGCTGGCAGAGGAGATCGCCAGGCTGGCGCCGTTCGGCCCCGGCCACGTGGAGCCGATGCTCGCCATCACCGGGCTGCGCGTCGCCGATGCGCGGCGAGTCGGAGCCACGGGGGACCACCTGGCGCTCCGGATGCGCCGTGGCTCCGAGGTCTTCGATGCCATCGCCTTCGGGACACCCGCGGACCGCCCCCTACCGGAGTCTGGAACCGCCCTCGACCTCGTCGGCACGCTCGAGCGCGACATCTTTCAAGGCCTGCCGCGCCTCCGCATCCGGGTTGTCGACTATGCCGATGGGGCAACCAGCCCGCTCGCGGCGCGACGGCTTGCCGGCGCCGTTGCCATCAGCGTTGGGGAGCCCGAGGAAGTGGCGGTGCCGGCCCGGTGAGCGATCGCCCCAATCCGCTCGACCGCCTCCGGGCGCGGATCGCCACGCTGGGCGCTCCGCTCTGCCTCGGCGTCGACCCGCACCCCGACTCCCTGCCGGACGATCTGCCGCGCGACGTTTCGGGGCTCGAGCGCTTCGCGCGCGGCCTGGTCGAGGCTGTCGCCGAGCACACCGTGGCCGTGAAGATCAACGTCGCCTTCTTCGAGGCGTTCGGCTCCGCGGGCTGGGCCGCGCTCGAGCGCCTGGTCGCGGATGTGCCGGGCGATCATTTTCTGCTGCTCGACGCCAAGCGGGGAGACATCGGTTCTACCGCCGAACGGTACGCATATTCCCTCTTCGGGCAGCTGGGAGCTGACGCGGTGACCCTGTCGCCGTACCTCGGCGAGGACGCGGTCGAGCCGTTCCTGGACTATTCGGGGCGGGTCGTCTACCTACTGACCCGGACCAGCAACCCGAGTGCGGGGCGGCTACAGGATCTGTCGGTGGGCGGCATCCCGCTGCACGAAAAGGTAGCCCTCTGGGCCGCGTCAACCTGGACCGACGGACGGGTGGGCCTGGTCGTCGGTGCCACCGCTCCCGAGGAGCTCGCCCGAGTGAGGCGGGCTGCGCCGGCGCTCGGCTTCCTCGTACCGGGGGTGGGTGCCCAGGAAGGAGACCTGGACGCTGCGGTCGCCTTCTGCCACGGTACGGCTGCGCCCGGCTTGGTCAGCATCTCGCGTGCCATCGCCCGCGCGTCGCGGGGTGACGATTGGCAGGGCGCCGCCGCCGCAGCGGCCCAGGCCTGGCTGGGTCGCATGCAGGAGGCCGGTGCTACACTGCCGGCCTGAGGTCGCACTGGCGCGACGGGCAAACCCAACGAGGAAGCGCGAAGCACAATGCCTACCATCGGTTGGCCTGAGCTGATCATCCTGCTCGTGGTCGTTCTGATCGTGTTCGGCCCCGGCAAGCTGCCGGATATCGGCAACGCCATCGGCCGTGGCGTGCGCGAGTTCCGCAAGGCCTCGAACGACCTGGAGAGCTCCATTCGCGGCGAGCCAAGCAAGCCGCCGGCACCGCCGACCGAGCCGTCGAGCACCGGCGACGCGACCGAGGCCAAGTAGCCCGTCTCGGCGGGCCGATGCGGCGGGGGAGCATCTGGCTGGCAGCCCGCCCACGCCCGCTGAGCGAGTGAGGCAGCCGTGACCGAAAGCGAGGCGACGATGAGCCTCATCGAGCACCTCGAGGAGTTGCGCCGGCGGCTGATCATCATCGTCGCGTCCGTCCTGAGCTGTGCAGTCCTGGGCTTCTTCCTGTCCCGTTCGGTCCTGATCCTGCTTCGTGACCGGCTGCCCGAGGGCCAGCGCCACCTCACCTTCCTCGGTCCGGCAGACGCCTTCAGCGCGCAGTTGAAGATCGCCGGATTCCTGGGCATCGCCATCGCCATGCCGATCATCCTGTTCCATGTCTGGCGATTCGTGACGCCCGGCCTTACCCGTCGCGAGCGGCGTTTCATCTGGCCGGTGATGATCGCGGCGCTCATCTTGTTCGCGGTGGGCGTGTCCATCGGCTACATCATCATCCCCTTCGCGCTCGCCTTCCTGCTCACCTTCGCCGAAGGACTGGCCGACCCGGACCTCACCATCGATGGCTACGTCGGCTTCGCGACGACCATGCTGCTTGCGTTCGGACTGGTGCTCGAGTTCCCGATCGTACTGGTCGGCCTCGCTAAGGTGGGTGTCCTAACCCATCGCCGCCTCGCGTCGCGCCGTCGCTGGATAATCGTGGGGATCGTCGCGTTCGCAATCGTGGTGACCCCCGGCGGGGACCCGATCTCACCGATCATCCTGGGGAGCGTGATGTACCTGCTCTTCGAGGGCTCCCTGCTCGTCATCCGACTCATCAAGCGCTAGACCGATGGCTCCCGCGCCGCGGGTCATGCTGTTGAGTGATGCCGCCATGACCAACCACGGCGCACCTGGGCATCCTGAAGGTCCAGAACGCCTCGAGGCGGTGGCAGCCGGCGTGGCCGATGGCGCCGCCGCCGCAGGCGCCATCGTGGATCGGCCGCTGGTTGAGCCCGCGGACGCGGCTGCACTGGGGCGCGTGCATCCAGCCGCCTACCTGCACCTGCTCGACGATGCCGCCCGGCTCGGCGGGGGCTGGATCGACGCCGACACCTACCTCGGTACGGATTCGATGACCGCCGCCCGGCTGGCCGCCGGCGCATCCGTCCAGGCGGCCCTTGCGGCGGCCGGTGGGGGCGCGGCGGTCGCCTTCGCCGTGGTGCGTCCGCCGGGGCATCACGCCCGATCGCAGCGCGCCGGGGGCTTCTGCCTCCTGAACAATGTCGGCGTAGCGGCCATGGCGCTGCGGGCAGCTGGACTGGCCCAGCGCATCGCGATCGTCGATTGGGATGTCCACCACGGCGACGGGACCCAGGCGATCTTCGACGCCGATCGCGACCTGTGCTACGCCTCAACGCACCAGTCGCCCTTCTACCCGGGGAGCGGCGCAGCCACCGAGCGCGGGACCGGTCCGGGATTGGGCACTATGCACAACGTGCCGCTGTCTGCGGGGAGCGGCGACGATCCATTCATCGCCGCCTGGACCACCGTCCTCCTGCCGGCCGTCGAGGCATTCGCTCCAGAGGCGATCCTCGTCTCGGCTGGCTACGACGCGCACCGAGACGACCCGCTCGCGGAGCTGGAGGTGACCGAGGTTGGCTATCGGCTGGTCGCGGAGGGTCTCGGCCAGCTGGCGCGTCGTCTCGGCCTGCCGGGGGTTGGGCTGACCCTCGAAGGCGGCTACGACCTGGCTGCCCTGCGCGCCAGCACCGCCGCCAGCGTGCAAGGGATCTTGGCCGGCCTCAGCAGACGGACCGTGGCCTGAGGCTATACTCGGGCCCGACCCTGGCGAGGAGGACGGCGCATGGCACGAGCAGCTGGACCCGCCACCCCGGCAACCGTCCCGCGGACCCGCGCCGAGGGTGAAGGACACGCTGCCCGCTCCCAATCCGACGGACACGTGGTGGTCATCAGCGGCCTGTCGGGGGCAGGCAAGAGCCAGGCCAGCAAGCTCTTCGAAGACCTCGGCTACTACTGTGTCGACAACCTGCCGCCGGACCTGCTCGACCGCTTCCTCGCACTGCGCGACGGCGATCCCATCCGCTACCGGAACGTGGCCCTCGTCCTCGATATCCGGGCCGGGGATCCTGCCCCCGCGATCGAGCAGGCGCGGATCGCCCTCCAGGCCCGCGGCGTCCCGATGCAGGTGCTCTACCTCGAGGCGAGCGATGCGATCCTGGTCAGCCGCTTCAGCGAGACGCGCCATCGCCATCCACTGCAAACGCGCAACGGGGTACAGGCAGGGATCCTGCTGGAGCGCAAGCGGCTGGCGCGGACCCGCGACCTGGCCGACCACGTGATCGATACGAGCGGCCTCTCCATCGGCCAGCTGAAGGAACAGCTGTTCCGACACGTCCCGCGCGACTCGGCTGCTGATGAGCTGCTCATCGACATTCTCACCTTTGGCTTCAAGTTCGGGATCCCGATCGATGCCGACCTCGTCTTCGACGTGCGCTTCCTGACCAACCCGTACTACGTGCCGGATCTCAAGTCGCTGTCGGGACTGCAGACGCCGGTGCGCGACTACGTCATGGGCCAGCCGGCGGCGCATCGCTTCGTCCAGCTGGTGGTCGAGCTCCTCCAACTCACCGTGCCGGCCTATCGAAGCGAGGGCAAGACGCGGCTGACCGTGGCACTCGGCTGCACCGGCGGCTATCACCGCTCGATCGCACTGGCCGAGGAGCTGGCGGAGCAGCTGCGAAGGTTGGGCGGCGTCTCGGTGGCGGTCTTCCACCGCGAGCTGGAGCGATGAAACGGCCGCGCATTCCGCGCTGGCTCTACCCGGGCATGCACCTCAAGCGCTGGCTGGTGCTCCTCTTCCTGGGGATCACGGTGTTGGGCCTCGGCGCCGCCATCCTGGTTGTCGACTGGTATCGCCGACTTCCTGACGACTCGTTCATCTTCACCCTGACAGGTGCGGGGCTCGACCGGCCGATCCGGGCCGCGATGGTGGTGGTCACCGGCGTGGGGTTGACCGCGGTTGGCGTCTGGGGCCTGATGCGGAGCATCGTCTCGCCCTTCGTCACCCGTGGCGACTCCGTGCTGGAGGTGCTCTACACCAAGCGATACCTGGCCCGGGGACCGCGGATCGTGGCGATGGGCGGCGGGACTGGCCTGTCGACCCTGCTGCGGGGGCTGAAGGGCTACTCGGCCAACATCACCGCCATCGTCACGCTCGCCGATGACGGTGGCAGCAGTGGACGGCTGCGCCAGCAGCTGGGGATTGCGCCGCCCGGAGACATCCGCAACTGCATCGCCGCGCTCGCTGACGCCGAGCCGCTGATGACGCAGCTGATGCAGTACCGCTTTCCACCCGGCTCGGGGCTCGACGACCACGCGTTCGGCAACCTCTTCATCGCTGCCATGACCGCGGTGACCGGCGACTTCGAGGAAGCGGTGCGCGAGTCGAACCGGGTGCTCGCAGTGCGAGGCCAGGTCCTGCCGGCGACCAGCGTCCCGCTCACCCTGGCCGCGACACTGGAGTCTGGTCGGCGGCTGAGTGGACAGGCGGCGATCAGCAGCGCTGATGAGCCGATCGACCGCGTCGCTATCGAGCCGCCCGACGTACGCGCCAACCCCGAGGCGATCGAGCGAATCCTGGAGGCGGACCTCGTGGTCATCGGCCCCGGGAGCCTGTACTCCAGTGTGCTGCCCAACCTGCTGATCAGCGATATTCGCGACGCCGTAGCGGCGGCCAGCGGCATCCGCGCGTACGTGTGCAATGTCGCCACGCAGCCGGGCGAGACCGGGTTCTACTCGGCCGCCCAGCACCTGGAGGCGCTGATCGACCATGTCGGCGATGGGCTCTTCGACTACGTCCTGCTGAACAACAACCACGACGCGCGGCGGCCGGAGGGCTGGCTCGGCCAGCCGGTCGTCGTGGACGAGCGACGCCTGGAGGCCCTGCCGATCACCATCGTCGAGGAGGACCTGGTTGACGTTGGCAATGCGCATCACCACGACCCCGCCAAGCTCGCCGCCGCCCTGATGCGGATCCAGCAGGAGGGTCGGGCGGAGCGCCCACAGCATCGGCGGACGGTCCAGCGGCCGACCGCCAACGTCGGCTGACCGGCCACATGCTCGTCGCAAGCGAGCTGCGCGGCGAGCTGGCTCGCATCCAGCCCGCCCGAGCCTGCTGCCGCCGCGCTGAGCTGGTCGGGCTGCTGCAATCCGGAGCGGCGGACGGGAGCGTGCGCACCCTCGACCATGCCACCGCGCGTACCGCCGTGCAGCTCGCGGCCTCGATCGGGATCTCCGTCACGGCACCGCGCGCGGCGAGCGGCCAACACGCCCCCGGCCGGCATCACCTGCGCGTCGCGCTCGACAGCGCGCTGCCCGCCGACTGGGCGAGCAGCACCGCGAAGGCATGTGATCGTCGCGCCTTCCTGCGGGGGGTGCTGCTGGGGGCGGGCTCGATCAGCGGCGGGCCGGGCGGTCCCCACATCGAGTTCGTCCTGCGGGATCGGCGGGCCGCGGTCGAGCTGCGGCGTCTCCTCGCCGGCAACGACGTCCGCGCATCGCATATGCGACGGCGCGGCCGGCATGTCGTCTTCCTCAAGGGCCAGGAGCAGATCGCCGGATTGCTGCGGCTGACCGGCGCGAACCGCGCGCTGCTCGACTTCGAGACGAGCCGCGTCAGCCGCGAGGTGCGCAATCGGCTCAATCGGCTGCTCAACGCCGAGGAGGCGAATCTGTCGCGCACAGTCCGTGCCGCCGACCGGCAGCTACAGGCGATCGCCCGCCTCGAGATGGCCGGTGAGCTCGTGATTCTGGCCGATGGGCTGCGCGAGGCAGCTGCGCAACGCAGGCGTCAGCCGGAGGCGGACCTCGATACCCTTGCGTCGAGCCTGGGCATCAGCCGCTCGGCGATGAACCATCGGCTCCGGCGCATCGTCGAGCTGGCCGCCGAATCGGGGACGCCGCCTCGCACCCGGACCTGATCGGAGCAGTCGTGCACGAGTCCCGCCCGCCGCTCATCGTCGGCAACTGGAAGATGAACCCGGTCTCCTCGAGCGCGGCCGTATCGCTGGCCGTAGCGGTCGGAGACGCAACTGGGGAGCTCGCGGCCCGGACGGTGATCTGCCCGCCCACCATCTGGCTGGCGGCCGTGGCCGCCGCCGTTGGGGGAGGGTCGACCGAGCGGGGCCGGCTCGGCATCGGGGCGCAGACGATGCGTGCCGAGGAGACGGGCGCCTTCACCGGAGAGATCTCGCCGTTGATGGTGGCCGAGTTCGCGCAGTACGTGATCCTTGGGCATTCCGAACGGCGGCAGTACGACAACGAGACCGATGGCGCCGTCGCGACCAAGGTCGCTTCGGCGGTGGCGCACGGGCTGGTGCCGATCGCCTGCATCGGCGAGCTGGTGGAGGAGCGACGAGCAGGGCTGACCGGGACCGTCATCGAACGCCAGCTCCGAGCTGCGATCTCCCGGCTGGACCGGATCGCCGGCAGCCGCCTGGTGATCGCCTACGAGCCGGTCTGGGCGATCGGCACCGGAGATGCCGCCTCGGGGGAGGATGCGCAGGCGGCGGCCGCGCAGATCCGCGCCATCCTCGCCGAGTCCGACCCAGGGGGCGCCGACGAGGTGCCGATCCTCTACGGCGGCAGCTGCACGCCCGACAACGCCGCCGAGTTCTTCGCGCAGCCGGACGTGGATGGGGCCCTGGTCGGCGGCGCTTCGCTCGACGCTGGGGCGTTCTCACGCATCGTCGAGCTGGGGGTCGAGGCGCACGGGTGAGCGACTCTCCGCCGCGGCCACGACCGGTGGTGCTCTGCGTCCTCGACGGCTTCGGGCTCTCCGCCGACCCCCAGCGCAACGCTCTGCTGGCGGCTCGGATGCCGACCTGGGATCGGCTGGTCGCCGAGTGGCCGACCTGCCGGCTCCAGGCCTCGGGCGAGGCGGTCGGCCTGCCGCCCGGCCAGATGGGCAACTCCGAGGTCGGTCACCTGAACCTTGGAGCGGGCTTCCGCGTGCTGCAGGACCTGCCGCGGATCACGCTCGCCATCGAGGACGGCACCTTCCTCGCCAATCCGGTCCTCCTCAAGGCGGCCCAACACGCAGTCGAGCATGGAACGCAGCTGCACCTCCTGGCGCTGGTCGGTCCTGGCGGGGTCCATGCCGTGGACGACCACATCCTGGCGATGGTCCACCTCGCCGCCCATGAGGGTCTGCCCCCGGCGCGCATCCTGCTGCATGCCATCACCGACGGACGGGATACGCCGCCTCGCTCGGCCGCCGAGATCGTGCCGGCGCTCGAGGGAGCACTCGCCGGTCAGGCGACCATCGCCACGGTCAGCGGACGCTTCTACGCCATGGATCGCGACAGTCGCTGGGATCGGGTGGCCCTCGCCTGGGAGGCAATCGTGCACGGACTCGGCCAGACCACAGCCTCGGCCGGGGAAGCGGTCACGCAGGCCTACGCCCGTGGTGAAGCCGACGAGTTCATTCGCCCGACCGTGGTGGGCGGATACGCCGGGATGGGGGATAACGACGCGGTCGTCCACCTCAACTTCCGGGCCGATCGCGCTCGCCAGCTGACCCGCGCCCTCGCACTCGACGCGTTCGACGGATTTGACCGCGGCCGGCGTCCGGCGGACCTGCAGCTGGCGACGCTGACGGAGTACCAGGCAGCCGAAAAGCTGCCAGTGGCGGTCGCCTTCCCGCCGCTGAGGACCGATTCGCTGGCGGCCTACCTGTCCCGACTCGGCATGCGCCAGCTGCACGTGGCCGAGACCGAGAAATACGCCCACGTCACCTACTTCTTCAACGGCGGCGTAGAGGAGGCGCTCGCCGGCGAGGACCGGGTCCTGGTCCCGTCGCGTCGCGACGTGGCGACCTACGACCTCGCCCCGGAGATGAGCGCCGCGGAGATCACCGACACGGTCGTCACGGCGATCGGCTCGGATCACTACGACTTCATCCTGGTCAACTACGCCAACCCCGACATGGTGGGCCACACCGGCGTCTGGGACGCCGCCGCGCGCGCCGCGGAGTTCGTCGACGCCTGTCTCGCCCGGCTCGCCGAGGCCACCCTCGCGGCCGCTGGCGCGCTGATCGTCACCGCCGACCACGGCAACATCGAGGAGATGCGCGATCGGGGCGGCGCACCGCAGACGAAGCACACCACCGCCCCCGTCCCGCTCGTCCTCGTCGCGACGGGCCAGCAGAACTCGCAGCTGCGCGACGGGATCCTGGCCGACGTGGCGCCGACCATCTGTCAGCTGTTGGGCATCGACCCCCCGCCATCGATGACCGGTCGCACCCTGATCGAGGGCTAGCTCTGGTAGACTCCGCGGCCATGAATCCACTCGTCGTCGCCCAGGGCATCCTGGCCGTGGCCCTCATCGCGGCGATCCTCCTCCAGCAGCGCGGAACCGGTCTCGGCGGTGCCTTCGGCGGCGAGGTGACCGCCTATCGCAGCCGCCGGGGGATCGAGCGCACGCTCTTCCGGCTGACGATCCTGCTGGCGGCCCTGTTTGTCATCTTCAGCCTGCTGAACCTGCTTCCGAAGACCGCCTGAGCCGCCAGCGGCGCGCTCCGGAAGGCCGGGGAAGCTGTGCTATCATCGGGCCCGCCTCGCCGGGTAGTCCCTGGCGAGACCGCGTGCCGAGGTGGCGGAATAGGCAGACGCGCTAGGTTCAGGACCTAGTGGCCGCAAGGTCGTGTGGGTTCAAGTCCCTCCCTCGGTACCACCCCGACAATGCCCAGGTGGCGGAATTGGTATACGCGTACGTTTGAGGGGCGTATGAGGCAACTCATCCGGGTTCAAGTCCCGGCCTGGGCACCACATTCCACCTGACACGGCCGATAGGGCACCGCCGCTCGAGGCGGCGTTCGTCGTTGGATCGGGTGCAGTCCTAGGCCGCGCCGATGGCCACCGCCAGTGGCGCTGGCTTCGCGACCCGCAGGTACACGGCCGGCACGATGAGCAGGTTGAGCAGGGTCGAGGTGACGAGCCCGCCCAGGATCACGACCGCCATTGGGTGCTCGATCTCGTGCCCCGGGATGTTGCCGACGATGACGAGCGGCACGAGCGCCAGGGCAGTTGCCAGGGCCGTCATCAGGATGGGCGCGAGGCGCTCCGCGGCGCCGCGGATGACGAGGTCGATGCCCAGGACCTCGCCCTCGTAGCGCTCGAGATGCTGGTAGTGGTTGACCAGCATGATCCCGTTGCGAGCCGCGATCCCGAGCACGGTAAAGAACCCGACCAGTGATCCGAGCGAGATGACACCTCCGGTCAGCCATGCGGCGATGACGCCACCCACCAGGGCCGATGGCAAGGTGAGGAATGCGAAGACCGCCAGGCGCCAACTGCCGAATGCGGCCTGGAGGAGCAGGAGGATGCCGATCCCGGCGGCGATCGCGAAGCCGATCAGCCGGTCCTGTACTGCCCTGCGCTCGGCGAACTCGCCGAGCACCTCGGGGTGGTAGCCGAGCGGGAAGTCCACGGTCGCCAGGGCGGCCTCCACATCACCCACGATGGCGCCCAGGTCGCGGCCCCGGACATTCGCGCCAACATCGATCCGGCGTGAAGCGTCCTCGCGACGGATGCTGTTCGGGGTGGCGTTGATCGTCACACTTGCGAGATCCGCGAGACGCACCTGGCCGCCCTTGGGGGTGTCAATCAGCAGCTCGCGAATATCGGTCAGGCTGTTTCGTACCTCCGGAACGCCCCACACCCGCACGTCGAACACACGTCCGTTCTGCCACGTGTCGTTAACCTCCTCGCTGGCGATCAGGGCGGCAGCCGCGCGCCGCACGTCTCCCGGCTTGATCCCATACTGCTCGGCGGCGGCGAGGTCAACCTGCACGTCGATCTGCGGGATCGGTTGGAGCAGCTCGATGCTCAGGTCCACAATCCCGTCAATGCCCTCGAGCGCGTCGCGGACCTCCTCGGCCTTGTCGTGGAGGACAGTCAGGTCCTCGCCGAAGAGACGAATCACGATCGTCTCGCTCGAGCCGGTCAGGACCTCGCGGATCCGCTCCTTGAGGTATGTCTGCACGTCGCGCTGAAGGCCCGGGTATCCGTCGACGACGTCCTGGATCGAGGCGAGCGTCGCGTCGTAGTCGGCGTCCGGATCGATGCTGATCCAGTTTTCACCGAAGTGGATGCCAACGACCTCGTCGGCAGCGAGCGCCTGGCCGATGTG
>JBBQGI010000019.1:0-17235 GCA_038322875.1 Candidatus Limnocylindria bacterium
GAGTGGGTCTCGTTGCGAATGAGCCGCGCATGACGTCGCATCGTTTTTTCGTGGACGATGGCGAAACTGCAAGTGCGCGCTTCCCGATCCCCGTGAGCATCGTCCACCAGGTGACTCGTGTTCTCCGGCTGCGCGACGGAGACGAGGTCACGCTGCTGGACGGGCTCGGCGGCGAGACTCGCTGTCGACTTGAAGGCGGCGATTGCATCGTCCTGGCCCGGGACCGCGCGCATGGCGAGCCCGGTCACCGGCTCACCATCTGGCAGGCAATCCTGAAGGGTGACCACCTGGAGCCGGTCATCCGACACGGGACTGAGTTGGGGATCGTGCGATTCCGGCTGTTCGTCAGCGAGCGTTGCATTGCCCGAGAGCTGAGCCCAGGAAAGCTTGGGCGGCTGCGCGCTGTCGCACGCGAGGCCGGGGAGCAGTCGGAACGGGGCACCGTGCCGCCGGTCGACGAGCCCGTGACGTTTACGGAAGCGCTCCAGGCCGCCGCGCCCGGATCGGTCCTGCTGTTCGAGCGGGAGGAGAGCAAGCGGCTCAGCGAGCTGGGGGCGCCGCCGAGCGTCTTCATCGGTCCAGAGGGAGGCTTCAGTCCGGCCGAGGTCGAAGCCGCGCAACGGGCAGGACTGGCGATCGCCGGGCTGGGGCCGCGCATCCTGCGCTCGGAGACGGTGGCGGTCGCGGTGGCGGCCGCCATCTTGTCGCGGACCGGTGACTTCGCCTAGGCTCCACGCATGACCGATCACGACCCGACCTACCAGGCCGACTGCCTCTTCTGCCGGATCGCGGCGGGCGAGATCCCGGCCAGGAAGGTCCTCGAGAACAACGACGTCATCGTGTTTGACGACATCAATCCGCGCGCACCGCTGCACGTTCTCGCCATCCCGCGGCGCCACCTCGATTCGGTGGATGACCTGACCGAGACCGATGGCGACCTCCTGGCCGCCCTCTTCGGAGCCCTGCGCCAGGTGGCCAGTGATCATGGCCTGACGGGCTATCGGATCATCAGCAACGTCGGGGTGGAATCGGGGCAGAGCGTCTTCCATCTCCACTTCCACCTGCTCGGCGGTCGCGCCATGACCTGGCCGCCGGGATGACGGAACTCGAGCCGCCGCTCTTCTTGTGGGTGATGCTCGGGGCGATGGGCGCCGGATTGTCTTGGGCCATGCCTCACAATTGCCTCCCCCGCGCAGCCTGCGAAGGAGGCTGACGAGTGCGCATCTTCATCTTCGACATGGTCGTGAAGCCGTTCGGCTGATCGGCTGATGTTCCGCGTCCTTCGCCAACGCAACTACGCGCTGCTCTGGTTCGGCGGCTTCGTCTCGCAGCTCGGCGACTTCGTGCTGTTCGTTGGCCTGCCCTACGAAATCTTCCGCCTGACCGGCTCGACGCTCGCCACCGCTGGGATGGTCTTTGCATTCCTGATTCCGAACATCCTGCTCGGGTCCGTGGCGGGGGTCTTCGTGGACCGATGGGACCGGCGGCGCCTGATGGTCACCGTCAACCTGCTCCAGGCACTGAGCATCCTCCCGCTCCTTCTCGTTTCGCAGCTGGGGTTGTGGGTGATCTACGCGGTCCTGCTGCTCGAGAGCAGCATTTCACAGCTCTTCGGCCCGGCCCAGGTGGCGCTCATGCCGACCCTGCTCGAGGGCGGCCAGGAGGAGTTGCTCACCGCCAATGCGACGAGCGGCGTGGGGCGGCACCTGTCGCGGCTGATCGGGCCGGCGATCGGCGGCGTGGTGGTGGCGTTCGGTGGCCTCTCCGCGGTCACCGTGGTGGACTCCATCTCGTTCGTGGCGTCCGCCGGGATGCTGGCGCTGATCCATTCCCGACCGATGGTCCGTCCCATCACCGATTCCCTCGAGCACGAGGCGATCTCGGCCTGGCGGCGCCTGGTGAGCGAGTGGCGCGACGGCCTGCGTCGGGTGCTGCGCGAACCGGTACTTCGGGCGCTGCTGGTCTTCTTCGCGATCACGGCCGTCGGGGAGGGGCTTACCTCCGCACTGTTCGTGGTCTGGGTGGTGGGTCCGCTCCATTCCGACAGCACCGGCTGGGGCCTGGTCCTCTCGACGCAGGCGATCGGCGGATTGGCGGGTGCGCTGGTGATCGCGCGGCTCGGGTCGCGCGTCCGGCCGCTGCCGCTCCTGATCGGCGGGGCGTGGATGTTCGGCGCCATCGACCTGGTGCTCTTCACCTATCCGGCGATCTATCCGCACATCGGTCCGGCCCTGGTGATGCTCGTGATCGTCGGCGTGCCGGGCGCGGCGATGGGCGCCGCAGCCACGACGCTGCAGCAGTCGCAGTCGGAGGACAGCCATCGGGGCAGGGTGGTGGGTGCCATCGGCGCGGTGGCGGGGCTTGGGGCATTGATCGGTGCAACGGCGGCGGGGGTGCTCGGCCAGGTAGTGCCGGTGATCGCGCTGCTCGTCGTGCAGGGCAGCGTCTACGTGATCGGTGGGACGGCCGTCTGGCTGATGGTCCGCCAACGGCGGATCCTCCCGGATGACCGGGGAATGGTCGGTGTAGGCTCCGCCGGTGAGCAGGGCTAGGACGAGCGGATGCCACTACACCTTCGGCGATCCGGGGACCTACCCGGTGACGTGCACCGTGCACCCGCCCATGAACATGATCATCACCGTCGGGTGAGACACGACTAGCGCGACTGGTTCTGGTGGTCGATCGCCATCTTGGCGACCTTGACCGCGATGCTCCCGCCCGGCACCAGCAGTCCCACCGTGTCTGCGCCGATGTCGAAGAGCGAGTCGCGCGTGACCGACCGCGAGAGCCGGGCCATGAGCGCCTGGCTGTTGCGCATCTCGCCGGTGATCGGATCGAGCTCGACCACGCCCTTCTTGTCCTTCAGCTTCCAATGGAACTCGAAGGCCCACCACGGACGGAAGTAGAGGTCCACGTACTCGAAGGTGATCGACTCCTCGTGCACGACATCGGCCTGCAGCGGCTTGAGCATGCCGGTCAGCAGCTGTCGGACCACGAACGAGGCCCGCTGCTCGGGCGGCCGGACGATATCGGCCTCGGCGGCAAGCGCCTCGAGGTCGGTGACCTCGTGCTTGGGATTTCCGATCAGGTTCGGGGCCTCCGCGACCGCTGCCCCGCTTACGCCATCGAGGAAGAGCGCCTGGCGATACTCCTCGCGGTTGTGCTCCACTGTGGAGATGGTGAAGGCGCCAGCAGAGGTTGGATGGTCTTCGCCATGCACCGTGACCGACTGTACCTGCAGCCCGGTGGCCGGCACCACGTAGTCGTGTGATCGGTCGTAGACATAGAGCGCGCCGCACTGAACGTGCCAGAACGGCTCGAGCCGCCGCTGGCTGTCGATCAGCTCGATGTCATCGGCCTTGGGGCGGCTGAAGATGCTCTCCAGGCCGCCGCCGAAGGCATTGGTACGGCGATCCATCGCCCGCTGCCGGATCTCATCCGGGGACAGCTTGTCATCGAGCCGATAGATGTGCTGGTCCGCGAGCTGGATATCCATGGCCGATGTCTGACCCTCTCCTCAGTCGTGGTGCGCCCAGTAGGTAGTGCATCTTAGGAAGGCAGCTCGATTTCGGCTAGACCCAACCTCCGCGACCCTATTGACACGAGTCCTATATTCACAACATGACTCGTATCGCGAATAGCAGGACGCGCGCCTATGGCAGTCCGCTGCGGACACAGCAGGCCGAGGAGACGCGGGAGCGCATCCTCGACGCCACCGTGCGGGTCATGGCGAAGGGCCTTGCATTTGTGTCCGTCCCCCAGGTGGCACGCGAGGCTGGGGTGTCGGTCCCCACCGTCTACCGTCATTTCGCGACGAAACGCGACCTGCTCGGGGCGGTCTATCCCCACTCGGTGCGCCGTGCCGGCCTAGGCGAGCTGGTCATCCCTCGCTCCATGGACGAGCTTCGCGGCGGGATGCGGGCATATTTCGAGCGCACCGATTCATTCGGCGACCTCGCGCGCGCGGTCATGGCGAGTCCCGCGTCCGAGGAGGTGAGGCGGCTCAACATCCCCGATCGGCTGGCGATATTTCGTCGGGTCGCCGATTCGATCCGACCCAAGCCGTCGAGTTCGGATCGTGATCGGATCGCGCGCCTGCTGGTGATCCTCACCGCTTCATCGGCCCTGCGCCAGTGGCGCGATCAACTCGGCTCATCGGTCGAAGAGGCGGCCGATGACGTGGACTGGGTCCTGCGCGCCGTCATCGCCTCGCTCACCGCGAGGAAGGGATCATGAACTCGACCGCTATCGGCGCAGCAACAATCCGCCGGCTTGCCGACGTGGGCATGGCCGATGTCGCCGAGGTCGGCGGAAAGGCCGCGAACCTTGGAGAGCTCCTGGCGGCGGGCGTCCGCGTCCCGGATGGCGTCGTCCTGACCGCCGGGGCCGCCGACATGTCGGCCGACGAGCGCCGATCCCTGCTGAGCCGGGCTCTGCCTGACCTGGGCGCCGGGCCTTTTGCTGTCCGGTCGAGCGGTGTCTCCGAGGACGGCGTCGAGCACTCGTATGCCGGCATGTACGAATCGGCGCTGAATGTCGCCGCAGATGAGGTCGCGGCGGCGACCGAACAGACCCTTGCCAGTGCCCAGGCTTCGCGTGCTGCCGAATATCAGCCCGGCACCAACTGGCGCATGGCCGTGATCATCCAGCGGATGGTCACGCCAGCCGCGGCTGGCGTGGTCCTCACTGCCGATCCGATCAACGGGGATCGGCAATCCTCTGTTGTTACCGCGGTGCGGGGCACCGGTGATCGGCTGGTGTCCGGGGCCGCCGTAGGTGACGAGTGGACCGTGCAAGGAACTGTCGCCACACCCCGCCGTCAGCCCGAGCGCGCGATTGATCGTCGCCAGGCACTGCAGGTGGCGAGCGAAGCTCGCCGGATTGCGGATGGACGCGGAGTCCCGCAGGACATCGAATGGGCGATCGACGCGGAGGGCATGCTCTGGATCGTACAGGCCAGGCCCATGACCGCACTGCCCCCAGACGTGTCCTGGGAGTCGCCCGCGCCCGGGGCCTACACTCGGATGCTCCGATTCGGCGAGTGGATCGCCGAGCCGGTCACCCCGCTCTTCGAGTCCTGGCTGCTGACGGCCATGGAGGACCGCATGCACGCCCTCTTCCGGGTGTTGATCGGCCAGATCGCACCCCGGCCCTACCACGTCGTGGTCAACGGCTGGTATTTCTATTCGATCAACTTCATCTCGGGAGGCGCCTTCCTGCGCAGCCTGCCGGGGATCCTGGTGGGCCTCGTTCGCCACCCGCGCCACATCGCCGGGATCATTCCCCCAACCGTGCGCTACAGCGTGCCGGTCACCGAGCGCATGTGGCGCGACGACCTCCAGCCGCGCTACCAAGCTTCAATCTCCGATGCCGAACGCCGTGTTGAGACACTCCCCGTCGCCGACCTGCCCGCGCTGATCGATGAACTGGCCAAACTGGCGGGCGAGTACTTCACCTCGATCGCGGCACTCAGCGGGGCCGCCTACAAGTTGGAGATGAACCTCGCCCAGTTCTACCGACGCAACTTGGCTGGCTCACTGGGCGGAAGCCACCTCCCCCTCCTGGCCGGATTCGAGCAGGCGAGCGATCAGAAGCGCGAGGGCATCGCGTCGTTGGATTGGTGGTTCCCACTCATGCCGATCGAGGCGACGGCGACGACCCCGGGCCAGGTTCACGTCCGCGTGGTCGACGCGAGGGTCCAGGCTGAGACCGCCGCCTTCGACGCCCTGGCCTCGTCGCCGCGCCGACTCCGAGCATTCCGCCGTCTGCTGGCGGATGCGCAGCGCCTGGTTCCGATTCGGGAAGAGCAGACCGAGGAGCTGACGATCGCGTGGCCCGTCATGCGGCGTGCGGTTCTCAGGATCGGCAGCGAGCTGGCCGATCGGGGCGTGATTGCCGAGGCGGATGACGTCTTCTTCCTCACGCGGGCCGAGACGGTTGCTGCGCTCAATGGGGCCGCGCTGGCGCCGACCGTCGACGTGCCCGGCCGACAGGCCCGTCGGACGGAGCAGGCGCGCCTGGTGCCGCCGCCGCTTGTCGGCCGCGTCAACCCAATGATCAAACGGGTGTGGGACAGCTTCCCAAGCCTGATCGGTGCCCGGCCATCGGATCATGCCCTGGTATCCGGCGTGCCAGCTTCGCCGGGCCATGCCACCGGACTGGTCCGGGTGATCCGCTCACCGGACGAGTTCGACCAGCTGCAGCCCGGCGAGATCCTGGTGGCGCCGCTCACGGCACCGGCCTGGACGCCACTCTTTACTCGGGCAGCCGCGGTCGTGACCGACGTGGGGAGCGCGGCGGCCCACGCCTCGATCATCGCGCGGGAATACGGCATCCCGGCGGTGGTCGGCTGCGGCGACGCGACGGCGCGCCTGCGAACGGGGATGCGTGTCACGGTCGACGGCAGCACGGGTAACGTGGAGCCTGCCTAAAGGCTCATTCCGGAGCGGCGATGACGAGCTCCCTGACTTGCCCGGTCTCCCCGGCGGGTGCCAGAAAGAGCCGCCCAATCTCGCGCAACTCGCCAGCGTCGAGCGGCTGGAAGCCTAGATCCTCGCTGGCCCCGTTCGCCAGGGCGATCAGCCAGATCCTGCCGCCCGGCGCCAGACCGGGGAGACTGAGGCTCCAGCCGTCGGCTCCGATTTCGCTGGCGGAGACCACCGCTCCTGGTGGGAGAAGATTTCCCCCGAAGTAAAACGGCTCGCTATCAGGTATCCAGCTGAAGAGAGGCCCTGGCAGGCGCTCCGGCATCCGGTCGCGCCCGAGGAGATAGGCGACCTGGAAGTAGGACCGAGAGTCCAGCGAGAGCGCCACGTCGCCCGGCTGCATCCGCTCCTCGAGGGCAGCGACCAGTTCGCGTCCAGGTGCCAACCCGACCTCCGACCGCCAGTCATTCAGCCAGGTGACGGTGCCACCGAGGAGGAGCAACGCGACGGCACCGCCTGCTGCGCGTTTTGCGAGAACGGGCGTGATCCGGCTGGCTACCCAGCACCAGCCCGCCGCGGTCGCCAGGGTCAGCGGAGCAAGGGCGGCGCCGAAGTAGCGGCTGTCGTAGAACGAATGGAATTGCGAGTACAGCCAGACGGCTGGCACAAGGGCAAGGCCCGCAATGACGGCGATTCCCAGCATCGGCACCTGCCGGTCGTTCTCCCCCGGCCCTTCCTGGATCGGTACGCGACCGCGGACCAGGGCAACGACCCCGATCACCGCCAGACCGAACACGGCATAGGCGCCAACGGTCCAGGGAAACCGAACCCCACCGATCATGACCGCGAAGGTCTCGCCGAGGCCAGGCAGGGTGGGGATCGGCGTCCAGAACGGCCGACCGCCGGACGCGGCGATCGTCTTGGGCAGCCAGGGGAGGAAGGTTGCAGCTCCCAGCAGGATGGCCGCGGGCGGAATGGTGTTCGAGGGGAGCCGATGACGCATCCAGGGCACAACGGCCACGGCCAGTTGCAGTCCGGCCACGGGCAGTCCGAACGAGAAGGTCCACAGTTCGACGGCCACCGCGATGGCAAGGATCATCGCATCGACCCAGCGTCGGCGTCCCTGCGATCGACCGGATGCGAGGCGCCAGGTCAGCCACCAGGCCAGGGTCGTGAAGGCCGATTCCATGGCGTACATGCGCGCATCTCGGGCATTCGCAATCGCCAGGGGCGAGATCGCCAGGAGGGCGAGGGCAACGAGTCCCGCGCGTCGGCCGAGGCCTTCAGTCGCCCAGCGCCATCCGATCAGTACCATCGCTAGGCCGAACAGGACGGAGAGGGATCGGAGCGCAGCCTCGCCGTCGCCCGCAAGCAATGTCCAGCCTTTCAAGACCAGGAAATAGAGGGGTGGGTATGCCTCGTGCGACGTGTGCGCCACGAGGTCGGGCAGCGGGTAGTGCGCCGTCAGCCACGAAGCTGCCTCGTCGCGAAAGAGCTGTCTCTCCCCGAGAAACGCGATCCTCAGCAGGATGGCCACGGCGATGAGGCCAACGGCGACAACGGTGGAGCGTGCGACGGCCCAGCGTCGGAGACCCCGGAAGCCTGCCGACTGCGTCACCCTGTCTGGCCCCTTGAACATGGGAGGTCTCGAAGCAGGAACAGACTACAGGCCCGGACGTTGATTGACCCTCCCCACGCTCGCTGATAGACTCCGCAGGCTTCCGCGCGGGGGCCGCGTGGCGTCGCGAGACGCCCATCGGTCCTGAGGCGCGAGATGAGAGCAGAGAGGAGGCGAGACGTTTGGCAGAGGTCCGCGTGGGCGAGAACGAGTCGTTCGAGAGTGCGCTCCGCCGCTTCAACAAGAAGATCCAGCAATCGGGGATCCTGGCTGAGGCACGACGCCGCGAGCACTACGAGAAGCCCAGCGTGAAGCGGAAGCGCAAGGAAGCCAAGAAGCGCAAGGTAACCCGCGAATAACCGCCAGACGTTCCCGTCATTCCCCGGCGAGCCCCGGTCGAGCCGTTTGACAGACCGATGACGCCCGCCACCATCAGACGATGACCCTGCAGGATCGGATCGAGTCCGCCATGCGCGACGCGATGCGCGCCCGCGATGAGCGCCGCACGCAGACGCTGCGCATGGCCATGTCCGCTGCCCACAACCGCGAGATCGAGCTGGGCAAGGCCCTGACCGATGAGGACTACATCGACATACTCGGCAAGCAGGTCAAGCAGCGGCGCGAGAGCATCGAGGCCTTCCGCTCGGGCGGTCGCGAGGCGATGGCCGACAACGAGGCGGCCGAGGCGGCGATCCTGGCCGAGTTCCTGCCGGAGCCAATGACCAGCGCCGACCTCGAGGCGATCGTGCGGGCCGCGATCGGCGAGACAGGGGCGAGCACTCCTGCGGACCTCGGCAAGGTCATGGGGCGCGTCGTGCCCCAGACGAAGGGCCGCGCCGACGGCAAGGCGGTCTCCGACCTGGTCCGCCAGCTGCTCGGAGCCTGACTGATGTTCATTCCCCGCACGCTGGCGCGTACCGAAGGCCCCGGAGCCGGCGCCTGGGCCCGCGCGGTGATCGTCGGGGGCTTCCTCGCGGTGGCGATCTTCGCGGTGCTCAGCCTCACCTTCGGCAACGGGCAGCTCAACCTCTCGGTCGGTGACGTGGCGACCGACGACATCGCGGCGCCGCGCACGGTCAGCTTCATCAGTGACTCGCAGACGGAGGCGGCGCGGCAGGCGGCGGCGAACGCGGTGGCGCCGGTCTACGAGCCGATCGCAGTTCTGGCCGATATCCGTGATCGGCAGCTCCGCTCGTACGACAACATCACCCGCTCGGTGCGCACGGTCCTGATCGAGCGTGACCTGGCCACGATCGAGCCGGACCAGGTGCTGGCACGCCTCGGTAGCGCAGTCCCCGCCCTCAGCGACGAGCAGCTCCAGCTGCTCGCCACGCTCAGCGTGGCGGAATGGACGTCGATCTCCGGCGCCGGCCGAACCGTGCTCGAGTCCACCATGTCGGCCGAAGTGCGCGACGGCATGGTGGCCGATGCCCGCCAGCAGGTACGCACGAACATCACCAACGATCTCGCCCAGCCCCAGCGGGAGCTGGCCGGCGACCTGGCCGCAGCCCAGGTCGCGCCGAACACGCAGCTGTCGGCCTCCGCAACCGAAGCGGCCCGCGCCGCGGAGCGCAACAAGGTCAACCCGGTCACCGTCGACGTCCAGCAGGGCGAGACCGTGGTCCGCAAGGGCGAGAAGATCACCCAGCTGGACGTCGAAGCGCTCAACAGCCTTGGGCTGTCGCAACCTCGCCTGGAGGTGAGCATTCTCGCCGGCCACGCACTCGTCGCGATCCTCCTGGCGGCACTGCTGGTCGCCTACCTGTGGCGCTTCGAGCCGAGCGTGTGGTTCCGCAATCGATCGCTGCTCCTCTTCGTGCTGGCGCTCGTCGGCACGGCGATCGCGCTGCGCATCGCCTCGGACCGGACCCTGTGGGCCTTCGTCGTGCCGAGTGCGGCGACTGTCCTCCTGACCGCAATCCTGCTCGACGGCGGCGCCGGAGCCGCGATGGCCCTGTCGCTCGCCCTGCTGGCGGGTGTCATGAACCAGGACGCCTTCCAGCCTGCCGTCTACACCCTGGCCGGCGGCGTGGCGGCGCTGGTGACCATCGTGCGGGCAGAGCGGTTGAACGTCTTCGTCCGTGCGGGGTTCGCCATCGGGGCGGCCAACATCCTGGTGCTCACCGCGTTCAACCTGATCGAGCAGCGGGACCTGGCCGCGATCGTCCAGGGCGTGGCGGCGGGATCGGTGAACGCCGCGCTATCGGTCTTCCTGGCGGTCGGCTCGTTCGCGATGCTCGGCCACCTGTTCGGGATCATGACCGTCTTCCAGCTGCTCGAGCTGGCGAACCCGTCGTCCCGGCTGCTGCGCCGGCTGCTGATGGAGACGCCGGGGACTTACCACCACAGCGTGATGGTCGGCAACCTGGCCGAACGGGCCGCCGAGACGATCGGCGCGGACCCGCTGCTGGCCCGCGTGGCGGCGTACTACCACGACATCGGCAAGATGAAGAACCCGCTCGCCTTCATCGAGAACCAGGCGGGGGCGCACAACATCCACGACGACCTCACGCCGGAGTCGAGCGCCCGGATCATCGCCGGGCATGTGCGCGACGGGATCGATCTCGGCTACGAGTTCGGCCTGCCGGTGCAGATCATCGGCTTCATCCCGCAGCACCACGGCACCAGCGTGATGAGCTACTTCTACGGCAAGGCGCTGCGCGAGCTGGGCGGCGACGAGGAGGCCGCGGCGCCCGATCGCTACCGCTATCCGGGCCCCAAGCCGCAGAGCCGCGAGGCCGCCATCCTGATGCTCTCCGATGGGGTCGAGGCATCGGTCCGGTCCCTGGAGGAGAAGGACGAGGTCTCGATCCGCGACATGGTCAACCGGATCGTCGACGCGCGCGTCGAGGACGGTCAGCTCGACGACGCCGAGCTGACGCTGCGCAACATCTCTCAGATCAAGGAGGCCTTCGTGCAGCAGCTGCTGGGCATGTACCACAGTCGGATCCAGTACCCCGACAACGTGGTGCCGATGGAGCAGCCGAGGCGCGAGGAGGCCTGATCACCGACCGCTTGAGCAAGTGGTCAGAGCGTCCTAGGATAACGGCATGGGCGCCGCCGTCACCTTCCACCACCGGATCGGCCAGGAGCGGCTGACCGCGGCGTTCGAGCCGCAGACCTCCGATGCATTCCACGTGCTCCTCGAGTCGGCCCTGGGCAAGACGATCGCCATGTCGCTCGGCGCGCAGGAGGTCGAGATCGAGATGACCCTCTGCGGCGACGAGGAGATGACGCATCTCAACTTCGACCACATGGGCGAGCGCGGCCCGACCGATGTCCTGGCCTTCCCCCTGCACGAGTGGTCGGTCGACGGAGGTCGCTCACACCTGGCCGATGAGGACGCCGTTGCCGCGCCGGGCGCCCTGCTGCTAGGGGACGTGGTGATCGACATCGACCAGGCGGTGCGGCAGTCCGTCGACGCCGACTGGAGCCCGGGGCAGGAGATCGTCCTCCTCGCGGTGCACGGGACGCTGCACCTGCTCGGCCACGATCACGTCGAGCCCGATGACGAGGCCGCCATGCGTGCGGCCGAACGGCGCGTGCTGATGACGCTCTACCGGGGCCATCCGGAGCTCGACTGGCGTCCGGGGTCACTCTTCGACCGACCGACGGAGGCGGTTCCGAGCGGGGGCTAGACCGGACGGTCGGCCGCCAGCTCGGCGGGGATCGGCGTCCGCTCCAGCAGCGCCTTGACGGCCAGCTCGGCTGAGGCCGGGCCGGTCGAGATGCCCCACGGCCCATGGCCGGCGCAGACGTAGAGTCCCGGTACGCCCCCGACCGGACCGATGAACGGGCGTGAGTCGACCGACTGCGGCCGCGCACAGAACCGGATCTCGATCACCGGAGCAGTGGCAATGGCCGGCAGGTAGCGAGCGCCGCGCTCGATGAGGAGGCGCGCGATCGGCGCCGGGTCCGGCTCGGCGGGCAGGAATGCGGAGCCGAGGGTGGAGATGCCCCCTGCCGCCGCGACGGTGAAGAGGGTCGGCGGGTCCGCTTCGGGACCGCTCTCGGCGGCGCGCGCGGCGACAACGAGCGGCCGATTGACGGCGTCGACCTCGTCCTCCTCGATCACGTGATGCGGAGCGGCATCGCCCATGTCGAGCTGGACGGTCACGCCCCAGGTGCGATGGATCGGTGACCAGGCGCCGGTCGGGTCGACCAGCGGCGGTGACCACGGGCCGGCGGCGATGAGCACCGCGCCGGCGGCGACCCGGTTGCCATCGGCTAGCTGCACGCCGCGCACTTTGCCGTCCTCGATCCAGGGCGTGGCCCTTTCACCCAAGCGGATTCGCGCCCCATGGCGGACGGCCAGCCGGCCGTAGGCGGCCGTCGCAGAGGCGGGCGGGATCGGGTAGCCAGTGTCCAGCAGGCAGCCCGCGAAGCCAGGCACCAGGGACGGCTCGGCGGCCGCCACTGCGTAGGGCTCCATGTACTCGGACCGCATGTCCGGCACCAGGGCAGTCAGTCGTTCGACCTGGAGGCGGGACGCTTCAGGATCGCGGTTCAGCATCAGGACACCGGCCGGTTCCGACGGCATGGCGAATCCGTCGTCCAGCTCGGCGAGGGCGTGGTAGTGCTCAAGGGTCGCGTGGTAGAGCGGTGCCAGGATCGCGTCGAAAGGATGCTGGATCGACCCGAGGTTGCGTCCGGAGGCTCCGGCCCCGATGGCGGTCGCCTCGTGCAGCGTCACGCTGACGCCGCGCTCCGCGAGCATGGCCGCAGCGGAGCAGCCGATGATTCCGCCGCCGACGACGGCGACGTCAGTAGAGCGCGACATTCCGGCAGATTGTGCCACCATCGGCTCCGCATGAAGGTCATCTGCGGCCTGGGCAATCCGGGCGAGCGCTACCTGCTCACGCGCCACAACGTCGGCTTCCGGGTCGTGGACCTGCTCGCCGATCGCTGGGGGCTGACCGGCGCCGGGCGTGTGAAGGAGGGCGCCGCGCGCCTCGAGGTCGACCGGCTCGAGCCGATCGGCCGGGTCATGCTGGTCAAGCCGCTCCGCTTCATGAATCAGTCGGGTGCGGCCGTGAAGACGGCCATGCGCCAGACCGATGCCGACCCGGAGACAGACCTGCTGGTGATCGCCGACGACGTCGACCTGCCGCTCGGCAAGGTCCGGCTGCGCCGATCGGGCTCGGCGGGTGGCCACAACGGGTTGCGCGACATCATTGCCGCCTTCGGGAGCGACGAGTTCAACCGGCTGCGGGTAGGGATCGGGCGGGACGGCGAGACCGTCGATCACGTGCTCTCGACCTTCAAGCCCGGGGAGAAGGAGCTGGCCAGCGAGGCGATCATGACCGCCGCGGATGCCGCCGAGCGATGGCTCTCCGACGGGATCGATGCCGCGATGAGCGAGTTCAATGGCCTCGACCTGACCGAACCGCCGAAGTGACCTCGCCGACCCGCAGCGGCGCCGACCGGCGCGTCGCGACCCTCAGCGCCGAGCTGGCCCCGCACCTGGCGCCCGCTACGCAGGCTCCGCTGCGTGTGCCGGCCGCGGCGAGGGCGGCGCACCTGGCAGCGCGGCGCACCGTCATCTCCGAAACTGCGCCGCTCGTGGTCGTCGTGCGCACGGACGAGGAGGCGCATCGGCTCGCCGACGACATGGCTGCATGGATGCCGACGGGGCAGGTCCGCGTCCTGTCGGAGCGCGCTGCGTTGCCGCTCGAGCGGTCGCTGCCCGAGCATGACGAGTCGGCCGATCGGCTCGAGGTGCTCGACCTGCTGGCTGGCCGCCACCATCACCTCGTCGTCGTCGCGCCGCTTCTCGCGCTCGTGCAACGCACGCTCGCGCCGGCTCAGCTGGCCGCCGGTCGCGTGGCCCTTCGGGTGGGTGAGCGTATCGAGCGCAAGGCGCTGCTGACCGCCCTGGTTTATGGTGGATACGAGGCGGCGGTGGAGGTGAGCGGCGTTGGCGAGTTCGCCAACCGCGGCGGGATCGTGGACGTCTGGCCGCCCGGGGCGAGCGACCCGCTGCGACTTGAGCTGTTCGGCGACGAGATCGAGTCGATTCGCGCCTTCGACCCGATGACCCAGGGCAGTCGCCGCCGGGTCGAGCGCGCCACGCTGCTCCCCGCCAGCGAGTTCCTCCCCGCCGACGGCTGGGATGCGCTGGTGACCCGGGCGCCGCAGCTCCCCTCCGAGGCGCTGCAGGCCGACCTGGTGCATCTCGAGCAGGGCGACCTGGCCGAAGCGGCCGAGACATGGGCCGCGCTCCTTACTGCCGGCCCGACCACCGACCATCTGCCTGCACCCACGCATCTCGTCCTGACCGATGAGGCAGAGCTCCAGGCGATTGCAGCCGACCTCGATCGCCAGGCCACGGAACGCCGGGACGGGCTTGTCGCCAGTGGCGAGCTCCCTGCGGACTGGCCGCTCCCGTACCGAGCCGAGGCGACGCTTGTCGCGCTCCGGGACCGAGCCGCCGAGCTCCTGGACGAGGGCGCGGAGCTCGATGCCGGATACACCAATGCGCCGCCTCTCCCCGGACGCGCCGACCGCCTCGGCGGCTGGATCGCTGAGCTGGCAGCAGCAGGCCGGAGCGTGGTTGTCACCACCGACCAGGCGAGTCGCGTCGGCGAGCTGTTCGAGGAGGACGGGCACGCCGTCGCACCGACCGCCGAGCTGCGCGAGGCGCCGCCGCCGGGCGGCATCGGCCTGGTCCATGGCTCGCTCTCCGCCGGCTTCGTGCACCTACCCTCGAACCTGCTGATGCTCTCCGATCGAGAGCTCTTCGGCGCCACCCGCGTGCGTCGCCTCACCCCGTCAAAGCGAGCGATGACGCGCGACCTCATCGGAAAGCTCGCCGTCGGGGACGCCGTGGTGCACATCGACCATGGCATCGCCCGCTACGCCGGAATGACGCAGCGCGAGTACGGGGGCGCCACCAAGGAGTACCTCCAGCTCGACTTCTCCGGCGACGACAAGATCTTCCTGCCGGCCGATCAGATCGGTCGCATCAGTCGCTATAGCGGCGGTCCTCCGCCGACCCTCTCCCGCCTGGGCGGGTCCGATTGGGAGCGCACCAAGAGCCGGGTCCGTCGCGCTGTCGCCGAGCTGGCGGAGGACCTGCTCGCGATCTACGCGGCGCGCGCATCGGCGCCGGGATTCTCCTTTTCGCCCGATACGACCTGGCAACGCGAGTTGGAAGAGGCGTTTCCCTACACCGAGACGAAGGACCAGGCGCGGACCATCCAGGAGGTCAAGGCCGACATGCTCCGCCGGCGCCCGATGGACCGCCTGGTCTGCGGCGACGTCGGCTACGGCAAGACGGAGGTTGCGTTGCGCGCCGCGTTCAAAGCCGTTCAAGACGGAAAGCAGGTCGCCGTGCTGGTGCCGACCACGGTACTGGCGCAGCAGCACCTGGGCACGTTCCGCCGCCGCCTCGCGCCGTTCCCGGTCCGCGTCGAGATGCTGAGCCGGTTCGTGGGCAAGCTCGAGCAGGGCCGGATTGTCGAGGCCACCGCCGAAGGGACCGTCGACATCCTGATCGGGACGCATCGGATCCTCAGCAAGGACATCGCCTTCGCCGACCTGGGCCTGCTCGTCGTCGACGAGGAGCAGCGGTTCGGGGTCGGCCACAAGGAGCGGATCAAGTCGATGCGCAAGGAGGTGGATGTGCTGACCCTCTCGGCCACGCCGATTCCGCGCACCCTGCACCTCTCCCTGGTGGGGATTCGAGACCTGTCCGTCATCGAGACGCCGCCGGAGGCGCGTCTCCCGATCCTGACCCGCATCGCCGAAGACGATGACGGGCTGGTGCGCGACGCCATCAACCGCGAGCTGGACCGCGGCGGGCAGGTCTTCTACGTGCACAACCGTGTGGAGACGATCGGGGCCGCGGCCGAGCGGGTGCGGCGCCTCGTGCCGCGGGCCAAGGTCGCCATCGGTCACGGACAGATGGCGGAGGGGATGCTCGAGCGGGTGATGCTCGACTACGACGCCGGCCGTTTCGACGTGCTGGTCTGCACCACCATCATCGAGTCGGGGCTCGACATCCCCAACGCGAACACGATCGTCATCGCCCGGGCGGATACGCTCGGCCTGGCGCAGCTCTACCAGCTTCGCGGACGGGTCGGTCGCTCAGATCGCCGCGCTCATGCCTATCTGCTGCACCGGCGTGGGCAGCCGCTCTCCTCCGTGGCGCGCAAGCGGCTGCATGCCATCTTCAGCGCCTCGGACCTGGGTGCCGGCTACCAGATCGCGCTCTCGGACCTGGAGATCCGGGGGGCCGGCAACATCCTGGGGCCGGAGCAGCATGGATTCATGGCCGCGGTCGGCTTCGAGCTGTACACCCGGATGCTGGCCGAAGCGGTCGACGCAGGACGGGGACGCGCGATCGAGCCGGAGGCGGCCGGGGTACGACTGGACCTCCCCGGATCGGCCTTCCTGCCCAACGACTACATCGCCGATGCCGGCGCCAAGCTCGAGGCCTACCGACGCTTCGCCGCCATTCGTTCGGAGGCCGATGTGGAGGCGCTGCGGATCGAACTCCGAGACCGATTCGGCCCGGTACCGGTCCCCGTGGAGGGGCTCTTCCGGGCGGTCGCCGTGCGGATGGCGGCCGAGGCCGCGGGCGTGCCTGACGTGCACGCCGATGCGAGCCGGATCACGTTCAAGTGGCCGCGTTTCGATCGCGCGGAAGTGGTCCGCGCGCTCACCGTCAAGGGGTTTCGACCGGTGGCGGCCTCGAATCAGGTGCGCATCCCCGTACCGTCCGGTCGGGACCCCGTCGCGACCGTGATCAAGGCGCTGGCGGCGCTGAGGGCGACGCGAGTAGGGTAGCGGCATGACCACCGTCGCCCTCGTCCACGGCTCATGGCATGGCGGCTGGTGCTGTGACGGGGCGCGACGCCGCCTCCCAGAGATCCTCGGGGCTACGCCGGTGTTGACCGTCCAATGAGCACCGATCGCGTCAGGCTGCGTGACGTGACGCTCGAGGATGCCGACCTGCTCGATTCCTGGGACGACCCGGCCGTCCACGGCGAATTCAACGACTTCGGAATGGCACATAGCCCTGCGCCGCGTGAGACGTTGACCGCCGGACCGCTCCGCAACGAACACAACGGCCAGCTGATCGTGGAGTTGGTCGAGGAGGGGACACCCATCGGCACCGTCGGCTGGCACAAGGTCATGAACGGCCCGAATCCGGAATCGGCCTGCTGGAACATCGGCATCTCGATCCTG
>JBBQGI010000020.1:0-16969 GCA_038322875.1 Candidatus Limnocylindria bacterium
TCGCCTTTGCGAATGGCAAAGCGGTGACGGTCAAAGGCCAGAAGGTGACGCTCGACATCGCGGACGCATCGGTCAGCCAGCTCGACATGAATGTCGGCCAGTCGTTCCTGCACCTTCTATCGGACCCGAACATCGCGTTCATCCTGTTTGCCCTCGGGTTCTACGGCCTGCTGTTCGAGTTGATCCATCCGAACTTCGTGACGGGCATCATCGGCGGCCTCTCGTTGATCCTCGCGTTCATCGGGTCTGGCTCATTGCCGCTGAACGTCGGCGGCGTCCTGCTGCTGGGATTGGCGGTGGTGCTGCTCTTCCTCGAAGCGAGCGTTCCCAGCCACGGGCTGCTCGCGATCGGCGGCATCATCTGTTTCGTGCTGGGCGCGGCGACGTTCTACACGACACCCGGGCCGGGTCTGCCCAACGTCCAGGTCGCGTGGCCCGTTGTCGGCGTGATGGCAGGCTTCGGGTTGCTGTTCGCGCTGGTGGTGCTTCGGGCGGCCGTCACGAGCAGGCGCATGGCCCCCGCTCTCGTGTCGACGGGGCTCGGATTCACCGGCATCGGGACCCTCGGTCGTGTTGGCGAAGTCAAGCGAACCCTGGATCCCGAGGGCTCCGTCTTCGTCGCGGGCGAGGAATGGAGCGCCCGAAGCGGCGATGGAACGCTCGTTGGGCGCGGCACACCGGTCCGGGTTGTGGCGCAGGATGGGCTGATTCTCGTCGTCGAACCCGTCGAACCCGCGGAATCGGGCGTGCCCGGTGGCGCCTCCGCACCGGCGCCCGCGTGACCTGCGGCATGACGATCGTGCACCGAGCCGGTTCAACGGCCATGCTTGTGCGACACGCTCCGGCTGACGAGCCGGACTAAGGAGGGAACCTCGTGGACTGGACCCTGCCCATCGCGGTCGCAGTCGTCGTCATCGTGCTCCTGCTGATCCTCTACCTGACCGTCCGGGTAGTGAACGAGTACGCCCGCCTCGTGGTCTTCCGCTTCGGCCGGACCAACGAAGGCCTCGTCAAGGGCCCGGGCCTCGTGTTCCTGTACCCAATCGTTGACCGGCCGGTCGCGGTGGACCTGCGCGAGCAGTTCATCGAGGTTCCTTCCCAGACGACGATCACCAAGGACAATGCGCCGATCAACATCGACTTCCTGATCTACTGGCGGATCGTGGATCCACTCAGCAGCGTGGTGAAGATCTCGAACTTCGCGGGTGCCCTCCAGGGCGTGGCCACCACGACCCTGCGCGCTGTCATCGGCGACATCCTGTTGGACGAGGTCCTCTCGCGTCGCGACCAGATCAACGAGGTCCTGCGGGTCAAGCTGGACGAGGTGACGGAGCGCTGGGGCGGGAAGGTCACCACGGTCGAGATCCGCGAGATCACGCCGCCACGGGACGTTCAGGAAGCGATGAACCGCCAGCTGTCTGCCGAGCGCACACGGCGCGCCGTGATCACGGAGTCGGAGGGCACGCGCCAGGCGACGATCAACGTCGCCGAGGGCGACAAGCAGTCGAACATCCTGCGGGCCGAGGGCGACCGGCAGTCGCAGATCCTGCGCGCCGAGGGCTTCAGCAACGCCCTTCAGACGATCTTCGGTGCGGCCAAGGGGATCGACGAGAAGACGATGGCCCTCCAGTACCTTGAGGCGCTCAAGGCGCTCGCCGCCGGCAGCTCCACCAAGTGGATCGTGCCGATGGAGCTCGCCGAGCTGACGAGACCGATCGCCAACGCCATGCGCGCAGCGCGCGAGGCTGGCCCGCCGCTCGGAGAAACCTGATCGGGGGGCGACGCGACATGAGGTCGGCGCCTCCGCGGCGTTTCGGGCTGGCCGCCTGGCTGGGGCGGATCGCGGCTGCCGGCACGCTCGGGTACCTCGGCTACCTGACCGTGGAGGGCTCGCGCCGAATGGTGAGCCCCGGGCGCAGGCCGTTCCTGCCGGCCGAAGGCGAGCCGGCGACGCCCGGCGACCTTGGACTCGCCTACGAGGACGTGCGCTTCACCACCGACGACGGCGTGACGCTCTCGGGCTGGCTGGTCCCCGCCGCGCGGGACACGCGGGCCGCGGTGGTGCTGATGCATGGCTTCTCGTGGAATCGCCTGCCATGGCTGGCTGGCTTCGTGCCGTGGCTGCAGCGCCGCTACAACGTCCTCCAGTTCGACTTTCGCGGCCACGGCGGCAGTGACGACGCGCTGATCACGCTCGGCACGCTCGAGCAGCGCGACGTGGCCGCCGCAGTCCACTTCCTGGCGGGCAGGGGCTTCGGGCCGATCGCACTGATGGGGATCAGCATGGGTGGCTCGGTGGCGATCATGGCGGCTCCCGACCTGCCGGTCGCCGCCGTGGTGGCCGACGCGGCCTACGCCGACCTCCACGATCCGATCTCGAACCGGATGCGCGAATCGGGCTATCCGCTGGTCGGCCTCGGGGCGCGACTGGTCGTCGGCGCGGCGAGCCTGCGCGCACGAGTCCGCCTGCGCTCGCCGATCCAGCGGGTCGGCCAGATCGCGCCTCGTGGGCTGCTGCTCATCGCCCCGGACCAGGATCGGCTGGTCAGCCCGGAGCAGTCGCAGCGCATGTTCAGCGCCGCGGGAGAGCCGAAGGAGCTGTTCGTGGTCGAGGGCGCCGCCCATGCCGATGCGCACTCCACCGCGCCTGAGGCATATGAGCGCCGCGTGCTCGGCTTCCTGTCGCGCCACCTGGACGGGGTGCCGCCCGTATAATCCGGCTGGAATCATTCCACCCCGGGGAACAGCATGGCCACCAAGGTGCTGGTCGTCGATGACGACCTCAATATCCAGCGCGTGCTCGTCTTCGCCCTCAAGCAGGAGGGCTACGAAGTGATGGTCGCCTCGGATGGCGCCGCCGGAGTCGAGATGGCGCTGGAGTCCCAGCCGGACCTGATCCTGATGGACGTGACGATGCCGAAGCTGGACGGCTACGCGGCCACGCAGCAGATTCGCGCTGCCGAGAAGACCGGCCGGATGCCGATCATCATGCTCACCACGGAGGCGGAGGTCGAGCAGCGCGTCAAGGGGCTGCGGGCCGGCGCCGACGACGACATCGTCAAGCCGTTCCACCCGCTCGAGCTGATGGCCCGCATCAAGGCCCTGCTGGCTCGCGGCGGACCAACAACCTCCCGGACCTCCGCCGAGGCGCCCACCGTCGGACGGCTCTGCCTCTTCTACCCGGCCAAGGGCGGCGTGGGGACGACCACCATCGCCATCAACACGGCGATCGCCCTGGCCCGCGAGGTTCGGCGCCGGACGGCGCTGTTCGATGCGAACCTGCAGTTCGGTGACCTGCGTGTCTTCCTGGACATGGGTCTCGACACGCCCTCGATCGTGAACGCTGTCAACGAGCCAGACCTCGACGTCGACCTGTTCAAGAAGCTGATGGTCCACCACCGATCGGGGATCGAGCTGCTGCTGGCCCCGCCGTCCCCAGCGTCGGCCGATATCGTGGTCGAGCGCCAGCGCCAGTCGCCGGCCGTGCTGAGCTCCGTGCTCAGCCTCCTGCGCCGGCTCTACGACTACACGCTGGTCGACATGTCGCAGACGATCGACGATTTCAACCTGCAGCTCTTCGACGAGGCCGATGTCATCTACCTGGTCATGACCGCTGACCTGTCGTGTCTCAAGAACGTGCCGCTGGTGCTCGAGACGATGGACAGCCTGGGCTATGAGAAGAGCAAGGTGCAGCTGGTCCTGAATCGGTCGAACGCCTACACCGGCATCAACGTCAGCAACGCCGAATCGGCGCTCGGTCGCAAGATCGATTACCAGATCATCAACGAATATCGAGGCGCCATCAGCGCCCTCAACTCGGGCGAGCCGTTCATGTCGAGTCGGCCCGATTCGGCGCTCGGCAAGAGCGTCCTCGAGTTCGCGCGAGCCATCGACAAGGCTGCTGCCGTCGAGGCGATCGCCGCCCGCTCCTGACCGATAACCCACGCCTAACGAGCCGATAAGGCCTGGGCCCTAGCCTTCGTCGCAGCCGGTCGCCGCCAGAGTCTGGGAGGCGAGCAGGTTGGCGGCCGGCCACTCTACCGTCACATTCCTGCCTCCCGAGGCGAGGTGATGCCCGGTGCTGGCGGAGACGCTCGGAGCGGCGATCGTGGGGATCGACGGCTTGCCGGTGCGCGTGGAGGTGGATGTCGCCTTCGGGCTGCCCGCGCTGACCATCGTCGGCATGGCGGGCAGCCAGGTCCAGGAGGCGCGCGAGCGGGTGCGCAGCGCGCTGCGCAACAGTGGGTTCGAGGTGCCTGCGCGGCGCATCACGATCAACCTGTCGCCGGCCGATCTGCCCAAGGACGGCACCGGCTATGACCTGCCAATCGCGATCGGCATCCTGGCCGCCTCGGGGCAGCTGCGTGGCGTGGACCGTCTGCGCGACACCGCGCTGATCGGTGAGCTCGGCCTCGATGGAGCGCTGCGCCCCGTCCCCGGCACCTTGGCGCTCGCGGCCGCGTCGTTCGCCGCCGGCGTGCCGTCGCTGATCGTCGCCAATGGCGCCACGTCCGAGGCCGCCGTCGTGTCCGGTCTCCGCGTCCATGGCGCCGCTTCGCTCGGCGAGGCGGTGCGCCACCTCGCCGGCGTTGAGGCCCTCGCGACGGCGGAACCCACAGCGCTGCCCGACGGCCGGGTGCAGGGGCACGGCCCGGACCTGGCGGAGGTCGAGGGGCAGTCGCTGGCGCGCCGCGGCCTGGAGATCGCGCTTGCCGGTCGCCACAACCTGGCGCTGTGCGGGCCGCCCGGCATCGGCAAGACCCTGCTGCTTCGCTGCTCACCCGGGCTGCTGCCGCCGTTGGAGGACGGCGAGGCGATCGAAGTGAGCCGTATCTACTCCGTCGCGGGGCTGCTCGACCGCCGCGCCCCGCTGGTGCGGGAGCGCCCGTTTCGTGCCCCGCACCACACCATCTCCACCCAGGCCCTGGTAGGAGGTGGACCACGCGTGCGCCCCGGAGAGGCTTCGTTGGCGCACCGGGGCGTGCTGTTCCTGGACGAGACGCTCCAGTTCCGGAGCGACGCGCTCGATGCGCTGCGCGAGCCCCTCGAAGGCGGGAGCGTCACCATCGCGCGGGTCGATGGGGCGCTGACCATGCCGGCTCGCTTTACCCTGCTGGCGGCCTTCAATCCATGCCCGTGCGGCTGGCGTGGCGCGCAGCGGCGAGCGTGTACCTGTGAGGACGCCACCGCCCGTCGGTATGCAGCTCGCCTCTCGGGCCCGCTGCGTGACCGGATTGACCTCTGGGTCACCATGGCGCAGCCGGCTCCAGGCGACCGAGCCAGCCGCGATGGGATCGAGCCGAGTGCCGGCGTGGCGGCTCGGATCGCCAAGGCTTGGCGCCGCCAGCTGAACCGGCAGGGGATGGCGAACGGCGACCTGCCGGCGGGTGCCCTCGATCAGAGTCGCGGATTCGGGCCGGAGGCCGACGGCGTCCTCGCTCAGCGCGGGCGGCGGTTCGCGCTCTCTCCGCGACGTCTGCACCGCGCCGCGCGCGTGGCGCGGACAGTCGCCGATCTTGCTGGCGTAGAGGAGGTGAGCCGCGCCCACATCGACGAGGCGCTCACGTATCGCGGCGAGGTGGCGCCGTGATCGGGGTCGGGGCCAGGGGGCCCCTGGTGGACGCCGCCGCTTCGAACGCGGAGTCGACGAATGGCGACTCCCCGCCGGCACATCCACCTGCCGACTTCGCCACGGACCGCCTGGCTCGGGACGGCTGGGCCGGGCTCGAACTGGCAGGTCACGATTCGCGGGCGGAGGCGCCCTACTGGGTCGCGCTCTCGCTGGTCGCCGGCGTCGGGCCGGTGGGCTTCGCACGCCTCCTGCGGCGGTACGGAAGCGCCCGGGCGGCGTGGGCGGCAGGGTCGAACCTCCTCGCCGAGCTGCCGCGCCTCCCGGACGACGCAGCGTCGTCCCTCGCACGCCTGCAGCGTGAAGGCGTGACGGCGGTGAACGATCGTGTCGGGAAGGCGGCCGCCCGGGTCGGGGGTGCAGTCATCACCGCCATGGATCCCGACTATCCCGCGGCGCTCAGCGCCGCCGATCCACGCCCGCCGGTGCTGTACGTCGCCGGCGACCTCGCCGCCATGGCTGCTCCGTGCGTCGCCATCGTGGGCACGCGACGCGCCACGGGCTACGGTCGAGCGTGCGCGGCCGATATCGCCGACGAGCTGGTTCGGGCCGGCGTCACGGTGGTGAGTGGCCTGGCGATCGGCATCGACGGCCAGGCACACCAGGCGGCGGTGGCTGCCGGCGGACGCAGCGTCGCGGTGCTGCCGTCGCCGCTCGACCGCATCTATCCGCCCCGGCACCGTGACCTGGCCGCGCGCCTGGTGGCGACCGGCGGCGCGCTCGTCTCGGAGCTCGCGCCGGCCCATTCATCGGGCAAGCCCGACTTCGCACGACGCAACCGGGTCATCGCGGGGCTGGCCAGGGCAGTGGTCGTGATCGAGGCACCCGATCGGTCCGGGGCGCTGCTCACCGTGGCTGCCGCCATCGGCTATGGGCGCGAGGTTTTCGCCGTCCCAGGCCCGATCGACGCGGTGGCGTCGCGCGGTTGCAACCGCCTGATCGCAGACCATCAGGCCACCATCGTGACCTCGGCCGCGGCCCTGCTCCACCGGGTTGGTGTCGCGCCTGGCAGCCGCCCGGTGAGCGTCAGCAGCCTCTCCGACGCGGAGGCAATGGTCCTGCGCAAGCTGCTCGAACGTCCCGGCTCGATCGAGGAGCTGATCGGCCGGACCGACATGGCAACCGGGTCGTTGGCGAGCACGCTCACGCTCCTGGAGGCCCGTGGATTGGTCGAATCGTTCGGCGGTGCGACGTTCCATCCGACGCTGGTCGCGAGGCGGATCGGGTGTCCAAACCGGGATGCAGGCTGATCAGCAGCTATACTTGGTCCGCCACAAGGTAGCCGTGCATCGTGCCCGATGCCGTCAAACTTGCGACAGGAGACACCGTCTATTGATCTCGATTCGCAGTGCGCGCCTCGGTTCCCGCGCCCCAATCGCGTCATTCTCGACGCAGCTTCGACGCCACCGGGCCATCACCCGCACCGCGATCGCGGCCATCTCCCTGGCCATCACCGCTGCCGTATCCGCGGGTGGTGCCGCTCAGGCCGGGTTGGCCTCGGTCCACTCGCTGCCCCCCTCGATCCTGCCGGTCAACGTGGGGGTCGGCATCGCCACCGACCAGGCGGTCGCGTTGACCTTCTCGCACGCCATGGATCGCGCCTCGGTCGAAGCAGCCCTGGCGATCGCTCCGACCCACGCGGTCCGGCTGGTGTGGAGCGATGACGGCCGCAGCCTCAAGCTGGTCCCCGAAGGACTCTGGGCGACCGATGCCCGCTACGGGATCGTGGTCGACGAATCGGCGCGCAACGACGCCGGCGAGCTGCTCGGGACGCCCGGGCGGTTCAGCTTCACCACCCAGACCGCACCGAGCATCGCGGAGTTCGGCCTCCACTTCGTGGCCGAGCCTGCCGCGGGCGCGGCGGCGCTCGACGTCGGGGCCGCGGATGTGGCCGGGCCGCCGCCGGGTACCGCCTCGGGGGTGAGCGCTGAAACTTCGATCCAGGTCATCTTCAGCGCCCCGGTCCGGCGCGACGAGGCGGAGAACGCCTTCCTGCTCAGTCCGGCGGTGCCGGGCATCTTCCGGTGGAGCGGCGCGACGCTCACGTATGTCCCGCTCGAGCGGCTCATCTCGGATGCGCGCTACACGGTGACCATCGCCGGCGTGCACGACCTCAACGGGAATCCGCTGGCCGGTAACGCATCCTTCTCATTCACAACCCGCGCAGGGGCGCAGCTGGTGCAGACGACGCCGGCTGCCGCTGCCACTGGGGTCAGCGCCTCGGAGATCGCGCTCTGGTTCAGCCAGCCGGTGGAACCGGCCGCGACAGGTGCCGCGCTCCGTGTCACGGACCACGCGAGCGGCGCGGCGCTGACCGGAGCGATCGCCTGGAACGCATCGCACACACAGCTGCGCTTCACGCCGGCACGCGCCCTCGCGGCCGGACATCGGTTCGACGTGAGCCTCGCCGACGGAGCGCTCGACGCGGACGGCAATGCCGTCACCGCCAGCCTGACGTTCACGACCAAGGCAGCGGCGAAGCGGGTGACCGTGCCCAAGGCCGGACCCAATTCGACCTTCGTCGGCTATGCGCTCAGCCAGCTCAACGGCGCGCGCTCGGCCTACGGCCTGCCGCCGCTCGCCTACAGAAGCGGCATCGAGGCGGTCGCCCTGGCACATGCCTGGGACCAGATCAACTACGGCTACTTCAGCCATACCGGCCGCGACGGATCGAGCCATGAGGATCGGCTGCGGCGTGCCGGGCTGCAATTCGGCTGGAACGGCGAGAACCAGTGCTACAGCTACAACAGCGCCACCACCACGACCGGCAAGCTCGACTGGTGCCAATCCCAGTTCATGTCCGAGCCGTATCCCGGCGTCGCCAATCACATCGGCAACATCCTCAGCACCCACTACACCAAGGTCGGCATCGGGATCGCCATCAGCGGGTCAAGGGTGATCATCGTCTGGGATTTCACGGACTGACCTGAGCACGGGCGTGCGTGATGCCCGGTGCTACACTCCCTGACCGATGCCCCCCAAGAAGCGTTCCAGCGGCGACCTGGTGATCGTCGAGTCGCCCGCCAAGGCCAAGACGATCGAACGGTACCTGGGCCCCGGCTACACCGTCACTGCCTCGTACGGACACGTTCGCGACCTGCCGCAGAAGAGCCTGGGCGTCGATCTCGAGCACGATTTCGCGCCGCGCTACGAGCCTCTCAAGGAACGACGCAAGGAGCTTGACAAGCTCGCCGACATGGCCCGGAAAGCCGACACGGTGTGGCTGGCCACCGACCTCGACCGGGAGGGCGAGTCGATCGCCTGGCATATCGCCGACTACGCCAAGCTCGACGACGACCGGGTCAAGCGGGTCACCTTCAGCGAGATCACCAAGTCGGCCATCGACGCTGCCTTCGCCCATCCACGCTCCGTCAACCTGGACCTGGTCAACGCACAGCAGGCGCGCCGCGTGATCGATCGGCTTGTCGGCTACAAGCTCAGCCCGCTGGTGAGCAGCAAGATCCGTCGTGGCCTGTCGGCGGGACGCGTGCAGAGCGTGGCCGTGCGCCTGGTGGTGGACCGCGAGCGCGAAATCACGGCCTTCAACGCCGAGGAGTACTGGACCATCGCCGCCGAGCTGGCACGCCGCGGCGCGGCCGGCCGCTTCAGTACGGAGCTGACCAAGATCGACGGCAAGAAGGCGCGCATCGGCTCCGAGGCGGATGCCCGCGAGCACGAGGCGGCCCTGAAGGCGTCCGAGTACCAGGTCGCATCGGTCAGTCGCACGCAGCAAAGGAAATCGGCACCGCCGCCGTTCACGACGAGCACCCTGCAGCAGGAGGCGTCGCGGAAGCTCGGCTTCGGGGCCAAGCGCACGATGAGCGTGGCCCAGCACCTCTACGAAGGGGTCGCCCTGCCGGAGGGACAGGTCGGGCTCATCACCTATATGCGCACCGATTCGCTCTCGATCGCCAGCAGCGCGGTGGGCGAGGCGCGCGGCCTCATCGGTGAGCGATTCGGCGCCGAGTTCGTGCCGGACAAGCCGAACGCCTTCCGGAATCGCAGCCGCGGCGCGCAGGAAGCGCACGAGGCGATTCGCCCCTCGAGCTTCGCCCGGACGCCAGACAGCATGCGAGCGCACCTCAAGCCCGAGGAGTTCCGGCTCTACGAGCTGATCTGGAAGCGGGCGATCGCCAGCCAGATGGCGCCGGCGCGCTTCGACCAGGTGGGGGTCGATGTCAGCGCGGGCCGCTACACGCTGCACGCTGGGGCGCGCAAGCGCGTCTTCGATGGCTACCAGGCGGTCTACGTCGAGGGCAGGGACGACGAGGAGGACGAGCGCCTGACCGTGCTCCCGGACCTCAAGGACGGGGAGCCGCTCGACCTCGCCGGCGTGGCCGCCGAGCAGCACTTCACCCAGCCGCCGCCGCGCTTCACCGAGGCAACCCTGATCAAGGCGCTGGAGGAGCACGGCATCGGGCGGCCGTCGACCTACGCCCCGACCATCGAGACGATCAGGGCGCGCGGCTACGTCACCATCAAGGAGCGCCGCCTCTTCCCCGAAGAGTCGGCCTTCCGGGTCACCGACCTCCTGGTCGAGCACTTCCCCGAGGTGGTCGACATCGAGTTCACCGCCCGCATGGAGGAACAGCTCGACGACGTGGCGGCGGGCACCAACGAATGGGTGCCGATGGTGCGGGCCTTCTGGGATCCGTTCAGCATCAAGATCGCGGAGGGGCGGGCCAACATCGCCAAGCAGGTCGAGGTGACGGACATCGTCTGCCCGCTGAGTGGCGACCTGCTGGTCAAGCGCTTCGGCCGAAACGGGTGGTTCCTCGGCTGCAGCGCGTATCCGGAATGCAAGTACACGGCGCCACTCCCCGGCGAAGAGGCCGAGGCGGCAGCGCTGCCCGGCGTGGGGGAGGAGTGTCCGCAGTGCGGACAGGGTCATCTGGTTGCCCGCACCGGCCGCTTCGGTCCGTTCGTCGGCTGCGACCGCTACCCCGACTGCAAGTACATCAAGCGCGACACACCGGCGGCGGAGCAGTTCGGGACCTGTCCGGTGTGCAGCCTCGGGACGGTCGTCACCAAGCGGTCGCGCCGCGGAGGTCGTCCGTTCTGGGGCTGCGACCGCTACCCCGATTGCGACTACTCGACCTGGACCCGGCCCGGGCGCCCCGCGGAGGACGGCGAGGCCCCGGCCGCAGCCGCCGCCGCTGGTGGCTGAGGCCACCGCACTCCACGGCGAGGCCGCCGCGGCCCTCCAGCGCTTCCTCGGCCACCTCTCCAGCCGCAACTCGTCCGCCGGCACGATCCGCGAGTATCGGCGCCACGTGGCGCAGTTCTTGAGCTTCCTCGAGGGCCGCGGCGTGTCGTGGACCGCTCCCGACCGAGCGACCGTGCGCGCGTATCTCGGCACGCTCGCCGAGCGTGGTCTCTCCGCCTCAACGGTCGGCGGCCGCCTCGCGGCGATCCGCTCGCTCTACCGCCACGCGGCGCGGCAAGGCTGGATCGACACCGATCCGGTCGCGGGCGTGCGCTCTCCGAAGCGCCCCGGCCGCCTGCCGCGGGTCCTCTCCGTGGCCGACGCCGCGCGGCTGGTCGAATCTCCTACCACCCTCACCCCGTCCTCCCGGCGCCGGCGGAACCCGGCGCTGGCCGATGCCTCGGCGCGTCGTGACGCCGCGCTGCTGGAGCTCCTCTACGCAACGGGGATGCGCATCAGCGAGCTGGCCTCGCTGAGCATCGATCGGGTCGACCTCGAGCGTCGGCGCCTGCGCGTGATCGGCAAGGGCGACAAGGAGCGCGAGCTCCTCTTCGGCGAGCACGCCGGACGCGCGATGCGCGCGTACCTGGCATCGGGGCGTCCGGCCCTCGCAGTCCGTGCTGCGGCTCCCAGCGAAGCACTCTTCCTCAATGGCGCGGGCGGCCCTCTCACCGCCCGCGGCGCCCGGATGGTCGTTGAGCGCTGGGTGACCGCTTCGGGAGCGCCGGCCAGCACCTCGCCGCACACCCTGCGGCACTCGTTCGCCACGCATCTGCTGGAAGGTGGCGCCGACCTGCGCAGCGTGCAGGAGCTGCTCGGGCACGCCAGCCTGGCCACGACCCAGATCTACACCCATCTGTCCGATGCCTCCGTGCGCACTGCATATCGCTCGGCTCACCCGCGATCCGGTCGGACCGACTCCGGCCGCTCCGCGCGGTGAGCGACGCCTTCGGCGGGGAGACGCCGCCGGAAGAGGCCGGTCAGGCGGTGGGTCCCTCGGTCGGTCGCGTGCTGGCCAACGCCAGCCTGATTCTGACCATCGCTGCACTGGCCAGCCGCCTGCTGGGCTGGATTCGGCTCCTGGTGATTGGCTCGCAATTCGGCGCGACCTCCGACCTGGACGCGTACTTCGCAGCCTTCCGCATCCCCGATGCCATCTTCCAGCTGGTCGTGGCGGGCGCCCTGTCCGCCGCCCTGATCCCGGTCTTCAGCGGCCATCGGGCGCGTGGCGAGGAGAAGGAGGCCTGGCGCCTCGCCAGCAGCGTCATCAACCTGGTGCTGATCGCGCTCGCCCTCTTCAGCGCGATGATGGCCGTGCTGGCGCCCTGGGTGGTGCCGATCATCGCCCCAGGCTTCGACGCGCAGACCACCGAGCTGACCGTGAAGCTGACCCGCCTGATGCTGCTCAGCCCCGTCTTCGTGGGGATGGGCGCGGTGGTCAGCGGCCTGCTCAATAGCTACGGACGCTTCGGCGTGCCCGCCCTGGCGCCGCTCGTCTACAACCTGGCGATCATCGGGGCCGCGGTGGTCCTGGCGCCGACGCTCGGCGTTGAGGGGCTGGCGGTCGGCGTGGTGGCCGGCTCGATCCTGCACCTCGTCATCCAGCTGCCGCAGCTCCGAGCGCTGGGGCGCGGGCGCTATGACCTGAGCATCGGGCTGCGAGACCCCGGCGTCCGGAAGGTCGCCATCCTGATGGGACCGCGCCTGCTGGGCCTGGCAGCCGGTCAGCTCAACTTCATTGTCAGCACCGTCCTGGCCAGCGACCTTGGGGTGGGCAGCGTGACCGCCTACAACTACGCCTTCCAGCTGAGTCAGATCCCCGTGGGCGTACTCGGCGTGAGCGTGGCGGTCGCCCTCTTTCCCACATTCAGCCGCGACGCCGCCCTGGGCCGCATCGCCGAGATCCGGCGCCAGCTCTCGGCCAGCCTGCGTCTTCTGATCTTTCTGGCGGCGCCGCTGACCGCGGTCATGATCGTGCTGGCAGGGCCGATCGCCGCGGTCTTCTTCCAGTACGGCCTCTTCTCGGCAGCCGCCACCGAGCGCACCGCCGGTGCGCTCGTCTTCTTCAGCATCGGGCTCACCGGCCACATCGTGGTGCACGTGCTGACGCGCGCGTTCTATGCCATGCAGGACACCCGCACCCCCGTGCTGTGGGCGATCGTGGCCGTGGCCATCAACGTGCCGCTCATGGTCGCCCTCTCGGGACCGATGGGGGTCGAGGGCCTGGCGCTGGCCCTCTCGATCAGCGCCACCTTCGAGGTGCTTGGCTTGGTGTGGGCCCTGCGGCGCCGGATCGACTCAATCCAGGAGGGCGAGGTGCTGCGCTCAAGCGCTCGATCCGCATTCGCCGCCGTGATCGCGGGCCTGGCCATGCTCGGCGGGCTGGCCGCGGCCCAGGCGTGGCTGACGGCCAGTCTCGCAAATGGTGCCGCGCGGGTAGTGGTGCTCCTCGTCCTCGCGGGTGGCGGGACCGCCATCTACCTGCTGGTCGCCGCATGGATGCGCTCCGAGGAGCTGGCCCAGGTGCGCCGCTACTTCAGCCGCCGCGCAGGATCGAGCGCGGCATGACTCGCTTCCGTCCCGCCTCCCCCGCGGACCAGCCCGCCTGGCAGGCGCTGCTGGAGCGCACCGCGTCGGGCGATTTCCTGCACGATTGGGCCTGGGGGGCGGTGGCAGCCCTCGACGGCCAGCCGCAGCGCCGTTACGTGGCCGAGGAGGAGGGACAGATCGTGGCTCTAGTGGCTGCCCAGGAGCGTCGGCTGCCCCTGGGCCGCTCGTTCTGGTACGTGCCCCACGGCCCCGTCCTCGACTACGCCGATGCACGAGCAGCCGAGCGCCTGAGGGCCGTGGTGATCGGATTGCGCGAGGTCGGGCGCAGCAACCGGGTGGTGGCCGCCAAGCTCGAGCCGCGGGTCGAGGCGGGCTCGCCGGAGGAATCGCTCTTCTCCCGCCTGCGGCCCGATCCGCGCCCGGTCCAGGTCGGGCAGACCCGCCTGGTCGAGCTCACCGACGACGAGGCCCTCATCGCGAGCTTCGATAAGGACACTCGCTACGCAGTGCGCCGCTCCCAGCGCGCGGGGGTCGAGGTCCGGGCGGTCACCGCTGCATCAGACACCGCGGCGATCGACGCACTCCACGAGCTGGTGCTCGACACTCAGCGCCGCGCCGGCTTCCCGCGCCCCTCTCTCGATCGGTACCGAATCGCCTGGCACGGGCTGGCCGGCGCGGGGCGCGCCTCGATCCTGGAGGCGCGCCGCGGCGCTGAGCTGCTCGCCTCGGGGATGCTGGTGCTCGAGGGCGATCGCTCGTTCTACCTCTTCGCCGGCTCGCGACGCGAGGAGCCGGGCGAGGCGAAGCACTACGCCAGCTACCTGTTGCAGTGGGAGATGATGCGCCGCGCCCGCGAGCTCGGCAGCCGCACCCACGACCTGTGGGGGATCGCGCCCGAGGGCTCCGGTCCCGAGCACGCCTGGCACGGCGTCGGCCTGTTCAAGAAGGGCTTCGGCGGACGCGCGGTGCGCTGGGTCGGGACCTGGGACGTGGTCATCGACCCGACCGTGTACCGGTTCCGCGCCGCGGTCGCGATGGCGCGCAAGGCCTTGCCCCGGCGGTCCCGATGAGCCCGTCGCGCACGATGGGCTTGGGGGAGCTGACCGACGTCATCGGTCCGGTGCAGGTGATCGGCCTGCCGATGGGCGAGATCGGCTCGATCGCCTACGACTCGCGCGCGGCAGGTGCAGGAACCCTCTTCTTCGCCGTGCCGGGTGACCATGTCGACGGCCACGACTTCATCGCCGCGGCGGTGGCGCGCGGGGCGGTGGCGGTCGTGGCCGAGCGTGAGACCCAAGGGATCACGGTCCCGCAGCTGATCGTGCCCCGCACCCGCGACGCGCTCGCGGATGCGGCCGATGCCTGGTACCGGCGCCCGTCGGAGCAGCTCGAGGTGATCGGCCTGACCGGCACCGATGGCAAGACCACCACCAGCTTCCTGGCGGTCGCCGCCCTGGAGGCCGGCGGACGGCGGCCGGGCATGATCGGCACCGTGGTGGTCCGGGTCGGCGACGAGCAGCGTCCGAACGATGACCGCAACACCACCCCGGAGGCGCCCGAGCTGCAGGCGCTGCTGGCCGAGATGGTCGCTGCCGGCAACGACAGCGTGGTGATGGAGGCGACCAGCCACGGCCTCGCCCAGTCCCGGGTCCGCAACGGCCGCTTCAAGGTCGGCATCGTGACCAACGTGACCAGCGAGCACCTCGAGTTTCACGGGACGCTCGAGGCGTATCGGGCGGCCAAGGCGCGCCTCGTCGAAGAAGCGCCCCTCGCGATCCTGAATGCCGATGATGGCGCCTTTGACTACTTCCGCGAGCATGCCCGCGACCGTGTCATGACCTACGCCGTCGACGCCCCCGCCGATCTGCGCGCCACCGCGATCGAGGCACGGGCCGACGGCAGCACCTTCACCGTCGAAGGTCCGCACGGCAGCGCCGTGGTGGAGCTGCGCCTTCCGGGTGCCTTCAACGTCTACAACGCGCTGGCCGCCCTGGCGCTCGCCGAGGCGGAGGATATCGATCCTGCGGCCGCGGCGGCCGCCATCGGCTCCGTCGCCGGCGTGCCCGGGCGCATGGAGCGGATCGATGCCGGGCAGCCGTTCGGGGTCGTGGTCGACTATGCCCATACCGCCGATTCGCTGGCCAAGGTGCTGCGCACGCTGCGACCGCTGACGACGGGGCGGCTGATGGTCGTCTTCGGCTCGGCGGGGGAGCGGGATCGCGTCAAACGCCCTGCCATGGGTCGTGTCGCTGCGGAGCTGGCCGACATCGCGATCGTTGCCGACGAGGACCCGCGCCTGGAGGATTCGCGCGACATCAACGAGGCGATCGCCGACGGTGCCCGCGCGGCTGGCGCCGAGGACGGGGAGACGCTGCTGGTGATCGACGACCGCCGCGCGGCAGTGGCCCGCGCCATTGGGCTGGCCCGGCCCGGCGACATGCTCCTGCTGGCCGGCAAGGGTCACGAGGGGAGCATCATCTACGGCACCGAGAAGCGCTGGTGGGACGAGCGCGAGGTGGCTCGCCAGGAGCTCGCCGTGGCCGGCTTCCAGGCCGATGACTGACCTCACCGCCTTCTCCATCACCGACCGCGACGAGTGGAACGCCTTCGTCGAGCACGCTCGATACCGCAGCTTTCCCCAGCTGTGGGAGTGGGGCGAGCTGCGCGAGTCGAGCGGTTGGCGCGCCGTCCGCTTCGCCGTGGGCAAGAGCCGCGAGGAGCCGCTGGCCGGCGCCCAGGTGCTCATTCGCGAGGTTCCGGTGCTGGGATGGCGGCTCGGCTACGCACCGCGCGGCCCGATCGGCGAGTTCGACGAGCCAGACACACGCCGCTCATTCGTGGCTGCCCTTCGCCATCTCGGCGCGGTCGAGAGGATCGCCACCCTCAAGGTCGATCCGGGGACCACCGCCAGCGACCCGCTCGGTGCGCTGCTCCATGCTCGACGCTGGCGCGCTGCGACCAAGGTCCAGCCGCCGCGCACGCGGGTGATCGACCTGTCGCTTGACGAGGAGGCGCTGCTGGCCGGGATGCGCAAGAAGCACCGCCAGTACGTCCACAAGGCGGAACGTGCCGGAGTCCAGGTCGAGCAGCTCACCACCACAGCCTCGGCTGGCCAATCGGCGACCGCCCTCGCCGACTTCTACGCCATCTACCGCGACACCGCCGAGCGCGCCGGCTTTCCGGTGCGCGCCCAGGCCTACTACGAGCGGGTCTGGTCACTCTTCAGTCCGACCGGCCACGCCCGCCTCTTCTTCGCGACCCTCCACGGCGCGCGAGTGGCCGCCCTCTTTCACTTCACATGTGGCGATGGTGCTGCCGAGGCCTACGGCGGCATGACCGATGCCGGCGCCGACTCGCACGCCAACTACCTGCTCAAATGGGAGGCAATGCGCACATTCCGGTCCGAGGGCTTTGCGAGCTACGACCTGTGGGGGATCGCCACAGGGGGAATCGCCCAGTTCAAGGAGGGCTTTGGCGGCGAGCAGATCGACTACATCGGCGCTCGCGACCTGCCGTTGCGTCCTGCCCAGGATGCCGCGCTCCGCGTTCTCCTTCCCGCCTACGGCATCGCGCAGCGAGCCCGA
>JBBQGI010000021.1:0-16644 GCA_038322875.1 Candidatus Limnocylindria bacterium
GTTGTGATCCTGGGCGGCGGCGTCGGCGGGACGCTCGTCGCCAACCTGCTGGTCCGCAAGCTGCGGGCGGAGATCAAACGCCACGAGGCGACGGTCACCCTCGTCGACGAGAAGGGGGAGCACGTCTACCAGCCGGGCTTCATGTACATCGCCATGGGTGGCGAACGGGCAGCGAACCTGGTGCGGCCGGAGCGCGGCCTGCTCGACGACGAGGTCCTGCTGCAGGTTGGCTGCGCCACCCGGATCGACGAGGCCAGCAGCCGGATCGAGATGGCGGACGGCAGCCACATCGGCTACGACCAGCTCGTGATCGCGACCGGCTCGCGAATCGTGCCCGAGGAGATCGAGCACTTCGCCGAGGAGGCGCACCACTTCTACAGCGCGGACGCGGCCCTGAAGCTACGGCACGCGCTCGACGCGTTCACCGGCGGCAGGATCGTGATCGGCATCGCGGGTATGCCCTACAAGTGTCCGCCCGCCCCCCTGGAGGTCGCCTTCCTGATCGAGGCCGAGCTGCGCGAGCGCAACCTGCGCGAGCAGAGCGAGCTGCACTACTGCAGCCCCATCGGCCGTGCCTTCACGATCGAGAGCGTTTCCGAGATGGCGACGCCCATCCTGGCCGAGAAGGGGATCGAGCTGCATACCTTCTTCAACGTCGAGTCGATCGACCCCCGGCGCAAGGTGGTCGAGAGTCTCGAGGGCGAGGAGCTTGGCTACGATCTGCTGATCCTGGTCCCCCCGCATCGCGGCGCGAAGATCGTGATCGACTCCGGGCTGGCGCCGGCCAGTGGCTGGCTGCCGACCGATCACCACACCCTCCTCGTCGGCGGCCGCTCGAACGTCTACGCGCTCGGCGACGCCACCGACCTGCCGCTCTCGAAGGCCGGCTCAACGGCCCACTTCGAGGCGCCGATCGTGGCCGAGCGGATCGCCGCGGCGGTCCAGGGTCGGGAGCCGAAGGGCAAGCACGCCAACTACACCGGGAAGGTGATGTGCTTCTTCGAAGTCGGTGACGGGAAGGGCACCCTGCTCCAGTTCGACTACGACCATCCGCCCAAGCCGCCGAAGCCCAATCGCTTCTGGCACCTGGGCAAGATCGTCTTCAACAAGACCTACTGGCACACCGTCCCACGGGGGCGCGTCTAGGCACGCGCCAGGAATGACCGATCATGAGGCGGTGACCGCGAGTTCGCCTCATGCGACCGAGGCGGCGGCCGTTGCCGCCGCTCTCGGTGTTCAGCCCGAGCTCGGCCTGACCGCGTCCGAAGCGGCGCGACGGCTCGCCGAAGCGGGCGCCAACCGGCTGGCGCCACGGAAGGTCCCCTCGCCGTGGCGCATGGCGACAGAGGCTGCGACCCAGCCGTTCATCCTGCTCCTGCTCGGGTCGGGTGCCCTGGCGCTGCTCCTGGGCGAGGTCCGCGACGGACTGCTGGTGATGATCGGCCTGGTACCGATCGTCGCTGCCGACGTCGTGACCGAGTATCGGGCCGAACGAGCGCTCGAAGCCCTGCACGCCGCCTCAGCGCCCCAGGCCCGCGTGCGGCGCGACGGCGTGGCACGGGACATTCCGGCCGCCGAGCTGGTCCCCGGAGACGTCGTGCTACTGCGCACAGGTGACGTGGTGCCTGCCGACCTGCGCCTGCTCGAGGCCGATGCGCTCCTGCTCGACCGCAGTGCGCTGACCGGCGAGTCCCTGCCCGAACCTGGGTCGGCCGCGCCCGACGCCGCGGGGGCGCCCCTGGCCGATCGCCGCAGCCAGGCGTATGCGGGCACCTGCGTGGTGGGCGGTCACGGTCTGGGAGTTGCGGTGGCGACCGGATCGGCCACCGAGATCGGCAAAATCGCGGGCAGCCTCGCGGTCACTGAACGTCGCCGCTCGCCGCTTCAACGGGAGCTGGACCGGCTGGTACGGATTCTGCTCATCGCCGCCCTGGCGCTGATCGCCGTCACGATCGGGCTCGGCTTCAGCCGCGGCAACCCCGCTGGCGCGAATCTCCTGGCGGGCATCAGCGCAGCCATCGCGGCCATTCCCGAGGAGCCTCCCATCCTCCTGGCGGTGATCCTCGGCCTGGGGGCGTATCGGCTCCTCCGCCGAGGCGTGCTGGTGCGCCGCCTGAACGCCCAGGAGACGCTCGGGGCGGTCGACCTGATCATCACCGACAAGACCGGGACGCTGACCGAGAACCGCATCTCGCTGGCGCGGCTGGTCACCCCGAACGGACCGATCGAGGGGGCCAGCGCCACGAGCCGCCTCGGGGAGGCGCTGCGAGCCGAGGACGATGCCTGGCGGATCGCCTCGGGCGCGCAACCGGGCTCGTTTGCGCGCGCCATTGGCCAGGCGCTCGACAAGCCGCCGCAGCTCGATTCGGAGCAGTTGCTCGAGTCCGCCGCGCCAACGGACGCGCAGCCGTACTCGCGAACGCGGACGGCAGAGGAGGAGCTCGCGCTCGGGGCTCCCGAGGCAGTCCTGGGGCTCGTGGCCGGGGCGACCGACGCGTGGCATGCGAAGGTGGCGGCCGAGACCGCGGAAGGCGGGCGGCTCTTGCTCCTCGCTCGTCGTCCGGCAGCCGGCGTGTGGGAAGCGCGCGCCATCCTCGTCTTCGACGACCGGCTGCGCCCCGAGGTGCGGGATGCGATGCGCGTGGCCAGCGAGGCAGGTATTCAGACCGTGGTGGTGACCGGCGATCATCCCCACACGGCCACGGCGGTGGCACGCGCCGCAGGCCTGGAGTCGGACCACGTCGTGACCGGTACCGAGCTTGAGGCGTGGGACGACGAGCGCCTGGCTGCGGAGCTGCCGCGTCTGCGAGTGGTCGCCCGCGCCGTTCCCGACCAGAAGCTGCGGATCGTGCGGGCGGCCCGCGTCGCGGGGCGCACGGTGGCGGTCACCGGCGACGGGGTCAACGACGCTCCGGCACTGCACAGCGCCGACGTGGCGGTGGCGATGGGGAGCGGGACACAGGTCGCGCGCGAAGCGGCCGACCTGGTCCTCGGCGACGACTCGTTCGCCACGCTGATGGAGGGACTGCGCGAGGGCCGGCGCATGGTCGAGAACGTGCGCAAAGGACTTGTCTTTCTGGTCTCGACGCACGTGGCGTTGCTCGGCTTCATCCTGCTGGCCACGCTCGTCGGCTACGGGCAGCCGCTGCTGCCCCTCCAGATCCTGTGGCTCGAGCTTTTCATCGACCTGGCTACGTCGGTGGCCTTCGAGCGCGAGGCCGAAGAGCCCGGCGCCATGCAGCGACCGCCTCGGCCGCGGGACGAACCGCTCCTGACGGCCGGGCTCCTGGTGCGGATCGCATTCGCTGGATCGTTCACCGCCGCCGCCGCCCTGGCCGCCATGCAATGGCACCCGGGAGCGGCCGACCACGTGCGCTGGCTCGCATACAGTGCGCTCGTCATGGGTCAGCTGGTCCGCGCCTACGCCAACCGCAGCCTCTCGCAATCTGTCTTCCGACTCGAGCGCAACGGCTTCCTGGTGATCGCCTGCCTGGTCGCCGTGGCAATCCAAGTCGCAATCCCGTACCTCGGGCCGGTGGCGAGTGCCTTCCGGGCCTCACCGCTCGACCTCGAGGAGTGGGTGATCGTGGCCGCCATCGCCCTGGTGCCGGCGATCATCGCCGACCTCATTCGGCGCCGGCGCCAGCTCTGGGTTGCCTGAAGTGGCGGTCCATCTCGTTCGCCCAGCGGCGGCCGAGGGAGTCCGCGTTGGTCGCCAGCCAGTCGCTGAGCCGGATCCGGCCGGTCGGCGGAGCGGCTGAATACATCAGCTTGGCCTCCAGCTCGGTCACCTCGTCCCGCCGCAGGACTTCGTCGCGGACAACCAGGCCGATGAGCCGGGCCGCCGCGAGCGCAGCCTCGACCGGCATCGGCACGACCACCGCGTGGCTGCCGATCGCTTCGCGGACGAGCGCCACGAACTCGCGGAACGTGTAGACGTCCGGGCCGGCCGCGTCGATCACGCTCCCCGCCGGTGCGTCGGCCGCAGCAACCGCGATGTCGGCGATGTCCTCGACGTGCACCGGCTGGATCGGGTAGCGCCCGTCCCCTGGGATGCCGAAGACCGGCAGCCGGCGCAATGTCCACGCGAGGTTGTTGAGCAGGATGTCGCCCGGCCCGAAGGTGACGGTGGGCCGCACGACGGCGTATGTCACCCCAGAGCCGGCAAGGGCATCCTCGACCGTCGCCTTCGCGCGGAAATAGGCGGTCGGCGCGTCGTGCGCGGCGTTGATGACGCTGAGGTGCACGATCCGTCTCACGCTCGCCCTGGCAGCCGCGGCGAAGAGTTGCCGGCTGCGCTCGGTGGCCCAGGCGTAGGTGATCGGGCCATGCTCGAACCGGATCCAGAACGTGTTGAAGAGCGTGTCCACGCCGTCGAGGGCGCTGGCCAACTGCTCGGGATCGTCGAGATCGCCGCGGGCCAGCCCCGTGACCAGGCGGCCCCCAGCCTCCAGCCGCGCCGCGATGAAGCGGCCGGTGTAGCTGGTCGCGCCCGTGACGGCATCGGTCACCATGCTGGCAGGAGTGTAGGCGGAACCCTTGACAGGAGTGATTGCACGTGCAACTATATCCACAGATAGTTGAGGAAGCAATCACATGACCACCAATCGAACCATTCGCCTGCTCGGGCTGGCCGGCAGCCTGCGCGCCGCCTCGTACAACCGGGCGCTGCTGCGCGCAGCCGTCGAGCTGGCGCCGCAGGGCGTCGAGATCACGACCTTCGACGAGCTGGCCGCTTTGCCCTTCTACGACGGCGACGTCGAGGCAGCCCGTGAGCCGATCGCGGTGCACGCCCTCCGCCAGGCGATCGACGACGCTGATGCTCTTCTGGTCGTGACGCCCGAATACAACGACGGCACCAGTGCCGTGCTCAAGAACGCCATTGACTGGGCCTCTCGCCCGCCTCAGCGCACGCTGGCCGGCAAGCCGGTTGCGGTGATGGGCGCCTCGGTTACGCCGGGCGCCGCCCGCGGTGGGATCGAGTCGGCGCAGCGCTCGCTGCGACGCGCCGGGTCGGAGGTTCTGGACGAGCAGGTCGGGATCCCATCGGCTGCCGACGCCTTCGATCGCGAGCTGCACCTGACCGATCCCCTGATCCGCGCCGAGGTGGCCGGGCTGGTCGCCACCCTGGCCGCTCGCGTCCGCACCGCGGCCGAGGAGCGGCTCGCCGCCTAGTCGGTCAGCCCCCACAGATCCCCGACCGTGAAACCCTCGGGGAAAGGGTCGTCCGGGTCGACCACGTAGCCGGCGCGGCCGGTGATCCAGGCGCTGCCGGTCAGCTGCGGCACGACGGCGCGGTACGGCCCCACGGTCGTCTCGCGCAGCAGGCGCCCGGTCCAGGCCGTGCCCAGGATCCCCTCATGGACGTAGTCCTCGCCGATGCCCAATTTGCCGCGCGCGTGCAGGACGGCCATTCGGGCGCAGGTGCCGGTCCCGCACGGGGAGCGGTCCAGCACGCCGGTGAACGACTCCGGTCGGGACCAGTCCAGCGTGCCCGATGAGACCACCACCGTGTTCTTGCCGTGCGCTCCCGGGAGCGTGGGCGGCGCCGTCAGTTCGACGATGCTGATGCCACGAATCTCGGGGTGCTCGGGGTGCGCCACCGGGATCTGTTCGCGCGCTGCGGCCTTCACCATCTCGCCCAGCCGCACGATGTCGCGACCCTCATCGGGCGTGAGCTGCAGCCCCAGCGCCGATGCCTCGACGATGGCGAAGAACATGCCGCCCCACGCCACGTCGACCTTGACCCGACCGATCTGCGGCACCTCGACCGGCGCGTTGATCTCGATCGCGAAGGCGGGCACGTTCTCGAAGGTGATCGAGGTGGCCTTCCCGTCGCGCACCGCCGCCTTGACGCGGATCAGTCCGGCGGGAGCCTCGAGCGTCAGTTCGGTGATCGGCTCGGTGACCGTCACCAGCCCCTCGTTGATGAGCACGGTGGCCGTGCAGATCGTGTTGGAGCCGCTCATGGCGGGGTATTCGGCCTGCTCCATGATCACGAAGCCGGCATCGGCCTGTGGGTCGGTCGGCGGCAGGACCAGGTTGCAGCAGGTGGCCGGGTAGCCGCGGGGCTCGCGGAGCATCAGCCGGCGCAGATGATCGCCGTGCTCGGCCAGGTGGTTGCGCTTCTCGAGCATCGTGGCGCCCGGTACGTCATGGACGCCCCCGACGATCACGCGCCCGGGCTCGCCGCCCGCATGCGCATCGACCGCCGTGATGATCGGATCCAGTCGCATGGGGCCATGCTGACACGCTCCGGGCTCGCGGGCATACTGGCAGGCCATGCTCCGTACCCGATCGATCGCCAATGAGCTCCTCGATGCCGATGAGCTCGACGAGCGTGAGCTGGTGCTCAACCTGCGTGAGATGGCGAGGTTGAATCGGCTCCCGGGTGGCGTCGGCCACAGTGTCCGAGGGGTGTCGCGCCTGCTCGGTGATGCGAACCGGGCGAGCGTGCTCGACATCGGCACCGGCTCGGGGGATTTCGTCCTGCGGCTGGCCCGGGGTCGGTCGGTCAGTGTCATCGCCTCAGACCTGCGGCCGGAGGTGCTGGCGATCGCCCGTCGTAACCTTGCGCATACCAGGGATGTGACGATCGTCGAGGCGGATGCCCTCGCCCTGCCCTTTGCCGACGGCCTGGTCGACGTGGCCCATGCCTCCCTGCTGGTTCATCACCTCGCGCCCGACGAGGTGGTCCGGGCGCTCCGCGAGATGCGGCGCGTCTCACGGCTCGGGGTGGTGATCAACGACCTGCGCCGCGGTCGCCTGGCCTTCGCGATGACCGCGGCCGCGGTCCTGGGACTCAGCCGCGGCCGCTACACGCGCCATGACGGCGTCCTGTCGGCACGCCGGGCCTACACCCTCGACGAGCTGGACGGTCTGGCCACGGAGGCGGGATTATTGCCCGTCTGGCGCACCTGGCCCCAGTGGCCGCGCGTCACGACCATCTACCGATGACGTCCACCGGCCTGGAGTGCGACGTCCTGGTGGTTGGGGCCGGGCCGGCTGGATCGGCGCTGGCCAGCTCGTTGGCGGGGGCCGGGCGCGACGTCCTGCTGATCGAGACCCATGCGCACCCGCGTCCCAAGGCCTGCGCCGAGTACGCGAGCCCGCGCATCCTCGAGGAGCTCGCCCGCCTGGGGTTGCCGGAGGGAAGCTGGCAGGCCAACGCCCTTCCCCTGGCCGGGATGCGCGTGATCCGTGGGGATGACGCGGTCGACGTCCGGTACCGCGACGCGGCCGGTCCCCGGAACGCATGGGGCCTCGACCGCGAGGTCTTCGACGCGGAGCTGGCAGCGCACGCGACTTCGCAGGGCGCGCGGCTGCTCGAGCACGTGGCATTCGACCAGCCGCTCTGGACCGATGGACCGGTCAGCGGCGCCATGGTCGTCACTCGCGACGGACCCCTCCAGGTCAGCTGCAATTGGCTCATCGGCGCCGATGGAGCCCGCTCGCGGGTCGCGACGCGCCTCGGCGTCGAGCGCCGCGTCCTGGCGCCGCGTCGCCTGGGCCTGGTCGCTCATTACGAGGGCGATGCCGAGCTCGACGATCACGGTGAGATGCACGTCGGGCCTGGCTGGTACGTGGGCCTGGCGCCGCTGGCCGGGGGTCGGCTGAACGTCGGCATGGCGCTGCCGCTCACCGACCACGGCGGGAGCGCGCGGCAGCGATTCCAGGCGGGGATCGACGGCATCCCGGCGGTCGCGGCCCGGCTCAACGGTCGCGCTCGGCTCACCCCGATTCGCGGGGCGTCCCCGATTGGGCACCGCGTGGCCCGCGTGGCCGGTCCGGGGTGGATGCTCATCGGCGATGCAGCGGGCTTCGTCGACCCGTTCACAGGAGAGGGGATCTACCGCGCGCTGCGCTCGGCCCGCGCCGCGGCCGAAAGCCTCGCCGGCGGCGACATCGGTGCCGGGGACCGCTATCTCGACGCGCGCAGGCGCGCCTTCGCCGCCAAGGACGCGCTGACCTGGCTGGTGCAGGGGATGCTCGCATCGCCGCCCCTGATGGGCTACGCGCTGCGCCGCCTGGCCGCCAGGCCCGCTGCCGCCGACCGCCTGGGAAGCGCCCTGGGCGACTGTCGACCCGCGAGCGACGCCCTCTCGCCGCGCTTCCTGGCGCAGGTCCTCTGGCCATGAAGAGCAGCGTGCAGATCCAGATCAACGCGCCGCTCGAGCGCATCTTTCCGCTGGCGGCCGAGGTCGAGCGCTGGCCGGAGCGGCTGCCGCACTACCGCTACGTGCGCCGGCTCTCCGCCGCTGACGGCGAGCGGCGCTTCGCGATGGGCGCCCGCCGCGGCCCAATCCCGGTCCGCTGGGAAGCGATCCAGCGCTCGCTCCCCGAGGAGCGACGCATCGAGTTCACCCACACCGGCGGCCTGACGCGCGGCATGCAGGTGGCCTGGCACTTCGTACCCAACGGGACCGGCTACGACGTGAGCATTGAGCATCAGCTCGACCTAGGCTGGCCGCTGATCGGAGGCGTTGCGGGCCGGTGGATCATCGGTCCGCAGTTCATTGAGGCGATCGCGCGACGCACGCTGCGCCGGGTCAAGGCGCTGGCGGAGGGAGAGTCATGAGACGGGTGGCGGTAACCGGCATCGGTGCGGTGACACCTATCGGCTCGGGGGCCGATGGCCTATGGGCCGGCGTTCTCGCCAACCGCTCGGCGGTGCGCCAGATCGACCGCTTCGACGCGTCGCCGTTCCCCTCGCGAATCGCCGCGCAGATCGACGATTTCGTGCCGTCCGACCACCTGGATGTCAAGCGCGCCCGGCGACTGGACCGATTCAGCCAGCTCTCCGTCGCCGCCGCCAGGATGGCGATCGGCCAGTCCTGCCTGACCGATGCCGACCGCTCGGATGGTCGCACCGGCGTCTGGATCGGCTCGGCGCTCGGCGGAGTTGCCTTCGGCGAGGAGCAGCACGCCGCGTATGTCCTGCATGGCATGCGGGCGGTCGCCCCGACGCTGGCCACCGCCGTCTTCGGCGGCGCGGGGGCGAGCAACGTGGCGATCGACCTCGGCATCCGGGGGCCGGCGGTCGGGAATGCGAACTCCTGTGCGTCGGGGGCGATGGCGATCGGGCAGGCGTTCCATGCCGTGCGCGCGGGGATCGTGGACGTGGCCCTGGCCGGTGGGGCGGAGGCTCCGCTGGCGCCGCTCACCTTCGGGGCCTTCGCGATGATCAAGGTGCTCTCGCAGCGGAACGACGACCCGGGCACCGCCTCGCGACCGTTCGACATGGACCGCGACGGGTTCGTGATGAGCGAAGGGGCGGCGGTGCTGGTCCTGGAGGCGTGGGAGTCGGCCGAACGGCGCGGCGCCACGATCCTGGGCGAGGTGGCCGGCTTCGGTGCCTCGACCGATGCCTACCACCTGACCGCGCCCCTGCCTTCTGGCGAGGCCGCCGCCGCGGCGATCACGACCGCGTTGGCCGATGCGGGCCTGCCGGCGGCGGAGATCGGGTATGTGAACGCGCACGCCTCGAGCACGCAGCTCAACGAGCTGGCCGAGGCGAAGGCACTGCAGCTGGCGCTTGGGTCGCAGGCCGCCAGCGTGCCGGTCTCTGGCACCAAGGGCCTGTACGGCCATGCGCTGGGGGCCAGCGGGGCGATCGAGGCGGCGATCACCGTCATGGCCCTGCGCGAGGGCTTGTTGCCGGGAACCTGCAACCTCGCCCACCTCGATGAGCGGTGCGAACTCAACGCGCTCCGCGACCCGCTCGAGGCGCGGCCGGCAGCTGCCCTTTCGACCTCCTTCGGATTCGGCGGCATGAACGCGGCCCTCGTCTTCCGCGCCGCGTAGCATCGCTTCCGTGTCGGAGCTGAGCGATCTGCTGGATGCGGCCGAGGCGATCGCCGCGCGCGGTGAGCCGATGGCGCTCGCCACCGTGGTGGCGACCCGCGGCTCGACATATCGGCGGGCGGGAGCGCGGCTGCTGATCCCCGCCAACGGTGAGCCGATCGGCAACATCAGCGGCGGCTGCCTGGAGGGCGACTTGGCACGCATCGGTCGCGAGGTAATCGCCGCCGGCGTGCCGCGCCTGGTCGAGTTCGACATGACCGCCGACGACGACGCGGTGTGGGGCTATGGGCTGGGCTGCAACGGCGCGATCGAGCTGTTCGTGGAGCCGACCGCAGGCGCCCTCGAGTCGGTCGGCGCGATCCGCACCGGCCAGAGTGCCTGCCTTGTCATGACATTGACCGGTCCGGACGCCGGCTCACACCGCCTGGAGACCGATGGCGCCGCTGCGACGGCGCTCCGCGACGGCACCCCGCAGGTCTACGAAGAGAACGGCGAGCGCGTCTTCTATGAGCCGCTGCAGCCGCCACTCCGCCTGCTGGTGTGCGGTGCCGGGCACGACGCGATCCCCCTTGTCCGCCAGGCGGCCGAGCTGGGTTGGCACGTTGTCGTCGTCGACGTCCGCAAGGCGCTGCTGACGCAGAACCGCTTCCCTGGTGCTGCAGAGTTCGCCACGCCGGACCCCGACGCCGCGGCCGAGGCGCTCGCGCCCGATGAGCGCACCGCCGTGGTGCTGATGAGCCACAACTACCTGCGCGACATCGCCTACCTGCGCTCGTTCCTCGATCAGCCGGTCGCGTATCTCGGGGTGCTAGGCCCGCGCGGTCGAACCGAGCAGATGCTGTCCCAGATGGGACAGCCGGAGGCGATCGAACGGCTGCATGCGCCCGCGGGCCTGGACATCGGTGCCGAGGGGCCTGAAGAGGTGGCGCACGCGATCATCGGCGAGATCCTGGCGGTCACCCGCCGACGCGAGGGTGGGCCGCTCCGGGATCGGCGCGGGCCGATCCACGAGGCCGATGTCTAGCCGACCGGCAGGCCGACCGCCTCGTCCAGCAGCGTTGCCAGGGTCGACGGCGAAATTCGCTACCCGCCGATGTAGCTCATCTCCACCTTGGGAAGCCCTGCCGTTTCCTCGGAGCGGAGCTCGGAGTAGCGGTCGTCGCGAGCCTCCCAGATCGACCGCAGCTGTTCCTCCAGAGCATCGTCGGACGCGCCGCCGCGAAGCAGCGCGCGCAGGTCGTGGCCGGTCGTCGCGAAGAGGCAGGTGTAGAGCTGCCCATCGGCGGAGAGGCGGGCGCGGTTGCAGGCGCCGCAGAAGGGACGGCTGACCGAGGCGATGATCCCGATCTCGCCCGCCCCGTCGAGGTAGCGGTAGCGCTCGGCCACCTCGCCGGAGTTGGTGGGAGGCATCGGCTCCAGGGGAAACTCCGAGGCGATGGTGCGCTCGATCTCGTCGGCGCTGACCACCTCGTCCAGGCGCCAGCCGTTCGAGTGCCCCACGTCCATGTACTCGATGAAGCGCAGGATGCGGCCGGTCCCGCGAAAGCGCCGCGCCATGGGCAGGACTGCATGCTCGTTCCAGCCGCGCTTCACGACCATGTTCAGCTTGATCGGTCCCAGGCCGGCGGCCTCGGCCGCCTCGATCCCGGCCAGCACGCTGGAGACCGGCACGCCGCTGTCGTTCATCCGCATGAAGGTGGCGTCGTCATCGGCGTCCAGGCTGATGGTGACCCGATGCAGCCCAGCCGCCTTCAGGTCGGCCGCGTGCTGGGGCAGCAGCACGCCGTTGGTGGTGAGGGTGAGGTCGCGCACGCCTGGGATGGCCGCCAGTTGCCCCACCAGGACAGGGAGCTCGCGGCGGACGAGCGGCTCGCCGCCGGTGAGGCGCACCTTCTCCACGCCGAGCCGGGCGAAGACGCCCACCAGCCGGGTGATCTCCTCGAAAATGAGCAGCTCCGTCCGCGGCAGGAAGGCGTGGTCGGGGCCGAAGACCGCGCGCGGCATGCAGTAGACGCAGCGGAAGTTGCAGCGGTCGGTGATGCTGATGCGCAGGTCATGCAGCGGGCGGCCGCGTGTGTCGCGCGGGAGCATCGGGAGGAGTTCGGACATCTGTCCAGATCCTGACAGCGCCGAGGGCAGTTGCCAACTACGCGGGGACGAGCGCCTCCAGCGCATCGGGCAGGGACGTCAGATCGGTCAGCTCCGCGGCCCGGGCCAGCTGGCTCCGCTCTCCGAGCCGGTTGATCCAGACGCTGCGCAGCCCCATCCGGGTGGCCGGCTCGATGTCATGGAAGAGCGATGCGGCCACGTGCACGTGTCGCTCGCGATCCGCCCCGGTCTGCGCGAAAAAGGCATCCCAGTGGCGAACCGCGGGCTTGTACGAGCCGACCTCCGAGGCGACGATGCGCAGGTCGACCGGCACGCCGATCGCCTGGAGCGAGGCATCCAGCAGATCCGCGTCGGTGTTCGACAGGATCGCGAGCCGCCAGCCGCTGGTCCGCAGCCTGGCGAGGGCCGCCGGCACCTCCGGGAAGACCGGCCAAGCGGGGAGCGACGAGCCCAGCGCGTCCTTCTCAGCTGGGGGCACCCAGAGGCCCGCGGTGACCGCCACGTGCACGAGGGTCTCGGCCATCACCCTGCGATACGGAATGCCGCGGCCCGCCTGCACGGCCGGCTCGAGCTGGTGGTACAGGGTCAGCAGCCTGTCGGCATCGGATTCGGGCCAGAGGCGGGCGAGGGTCCCCTGCATCCCGGTCAGCCAGTCAACCAGCGTGCCGTAGCAGTCGAAGGTGGCCCATCGGTCGCTCATGGGCCGAGTCTATGGCTCGCGCGTGGCAGCATGTCGCCGATGACGGACCAGCTCCTCAAGGCGCTGCGCGCGGCCGTCGGTCCGGCGCACGTCCTGACCGATCCCGACCTGCGCGCCTCGTACGAGACCGATTGGACGCGCCGCTGGCACGGCACGGCTGCGGCAGTCGTGCGTCCGGCGTCGACCGACGAGGTGGTGGCGGTGGTACACGCCTGCGCGGCGGCCGGGGCGGCGGTCATCCCGCAGGGCGGCAACACGGGGCTGGTTGGTGGATCGGTGCCGCGAAAGGCGGCGAGCCGGGCGCAGGTGGTGCTCTCCACGCTTCGCCTGCGCGACCTGGACCCCGTGGATGAGCTCACAGGCCAGGTGGTCGTGGGAGCCGGCGTGCCGTTGGCCGCGCTTCAGGCGCATGCGCGCGCTGCCGGGCTCGGCTTCGGGGTCGACCTCGGGTCGCGGGACACGGCGACGATCGGCGGCATGGTAGCGACCAATGCCGGCGGCATCCGTGTGCTGCGCCATGGGCCGATGCGGGCTCAGCTGCTGGGCATCGAGGCGGTCCTTCCCGATAGCAGCGTCGTGCGCCGCCTGCCGGGGATGGTGAAGGACAATACCGGCTACCACCTGCCGTCGCTGCTCGCCGGCAGCGAAGGGACGCTGGCCGTCATCACCCGTGCGCACCTGCGCCTGGTGCCGCTGCAACCGCGCCACGCGGTCGCCCTGCTGGCCATGGAATCCACCGCGAGGGCGGTGGCGCTGGCCGAGGAGCTGCGCCGCGGGCTGCCCTCCCTAGCGGCGGCCGAGCTCTTCTTCGACGCAGGCCTGGAGCTGGTCCTGGCCCACACCGGTGCCGAACGGCCGTTTCACGAGCGGCACACGGCCTACCTGTTGATCGAAGCCGATGGCGAGGTCGATCCAACCGATGCGCTGGCGAATGCGATCGCCGGTGCCGATGCGGTGGCCGATGCGGTCATCGCCTCCGACGAGGCTGGCCGGCAGCGCCTCTGGCGCCTGCGCGAGAGCCACACCGAGGCGATCAGCGTCGAGGGGATCCCGCACAAGCTGGACGTGACGGTGCCGGTGGCGCGCCTGGCCGAGTTCGTAGAACGTGCCCGGGCCGCGGTTGAGGAGGTTGCGCCGGGTGCCCGGACCTATCAGTACGGGCATGTCTGCGACGGCAACCTGCACCTGGGGATCATCGGCCCGGCGCTCGAGGATGCCGCTGTCGATGATGCGGTGCTCGGCCTCGTGATCGAAATGGGCGGATCGGTGAGTGCCGAGCACGGCATCGGCGTCGCCAAGGTGGGCTGGCTGGCAGCCGACCGCGGTGCCCCCGATGTCGCGGCCATGCACGCCATCAAGCGGGCCCTGGACCCGGCGGGGATCTTGAATCCTGGCGTGATCTTCGCCGCGCAGGAGTGACCTCGCCCGGTGGAGTACTCTCGCCTTCCACGCAAGCAGGAGCCACCAATGGGCAAGTTCATGGACGTTCACAGCGGGTTCTACGGCACCACCCAGGAGCAGCTGACGGCCGCGCACAACGGCGACCTGGCGATCCAGGCTGAGGAGGGCGTCAGCTTCGAGAATGCATGGCTCGACCCGGTCAGCGGCAAGGCCTTCTGCATCTCGACTGGTCCCTCCAAGGAGGCCGTGCAGCGCATCCACGCGCGCAACGGGATCCCGACCGAAGAGATCTACGAGATCGTCAGCGAGGCCTAATCGGGTCGCATGCGCGAGACCGAGGCGGAGGTCGCGGAGCTGCAGCGCATGTTCGACGCGCACCTGGAACACGCGAATCCGCACATGACCGGGATCATCACCCCCGAGCGCAGGCTGACCGCGCGCCAGGTGGTGCGCGACCTGGAAGGCATCAAGCACGTTGCCTTCGCCACGGTCACGTGGCGCGGCGAGCCGCGTGTGTCGCCGCTCGACATGCTCTTCATCCACGGTCGCTTCACCGTCTCCACCGGCGGCGGAGCCACCCGGCTCAAGCACCTGCGTGCTAACCCGGCCTGCAGCGCGGTGCATATGGACGGCGAGCGGATCGCCGTCGTCGCCAATGGGACCGTCGAATGGATCGGCCGCGACCATCCGGATCACCACGAGATCCACGGCATCTGGCAGGCGACCTACGAGTCGGATCCGTACGACTGGGGCGATGGGGTCGTGCTGTTCCGAATCGCGCCAACCTCGATGTGGGCCTACGCCTCGCATCCCGAGGAGTTTCCCGAGTAGGGACAGCACCCCGGGCGGCGGCGAGACTCAGTCCTTGACGGCGTCCGCGAAGAGCCCGCCCATGACGCGGGCCACGGTCGGAAAGGCGTGGATCGTGTCGGCCAGTACGGCAAGCGGCGTCTGGAGCTTGACGGCCAGGACCGCCTCGTGGATCGCCTCGCTGGCTCCGGGTCCGGCCATGAACACGCCCGCCAGGGTGCTGGCCCCGCGGTCGACCACGATCGAGACGTGTCCTTCGGCCTCGGCCGCGTAGCCCTTGGAGCTGGTCGCCAGGTCGGCGGTCAGCTCCTCGGCATCGAGGCCGCGCTTCTGGGCCTCCTCGAGGAGGAGGCCCACGGAGCCTGTCTCGGGATCGGTGTAGACGGCGCGCGGGATCGCCCGGAGGTCAGGCGTCACGTCCTCGCCAAGGGCGATCCGCGCCGCCATCTCGCCCTCGTAGTGGCTGACGTGCGTATGCATCTCCGGGCCTGCAGCATCGCCCGCCACGAAGACGTCCGGCGCGATGCGCAGCTGGGCGTCGGGGGTGAGCTTCCCCGACGAGATGTCGACGCCGACGCTCTCCAGGCCCAGCCCCTCGAGCGGCAGGCTGCGGCCGATCGCCAGCAGGACCGCCGCGCCCTCAGCGGTCGATCCGTCGTCCAGGTCGAACCGATGCCGCCCGTTCTCGCCCGCGCTCGCGTGCGCCGCGACGGCGCGGGCGCCGGTGCGAATGTCGACCCCGTCGCGGGTCAGCGCCGCCGCCACCACCTCCGAGCTGCGGGGGTGGTCGCGTGTCAGGATGCGCGGGCTCGGCACCACCAGGGTCACCGGCACGCCGTAGCGGGCATACGCCTGTGCCAGCTCCACGCCGGTCGGGCCGGCGCCCAGGATCAGCAGGCTCTCCGCCAGCTCCCGGGCGCCGGTGGCCTCGCGGTTGGTCCAGTACGGGACCTCTGAGAGGCCGGGCATCTCCGGGATCTTGCTGGTCGAGCCAACCGCCACGATGACGGCACCGGCTTCCATCCGATGCTCCTGGTCGTCGTGCCTGACGATGACGCGACCCGGGCCGTCGAGCCGGCCATCGCCGCGGATCGTCACGGCGCCGGCGTCCTCCAGGCCCTTGACGTGGCTGGCGTCATCTGGGTAGTCGCGCCCTTCGCGGCTGATCATGTAGTCGCGGCGCGCCGACGCCTTTGGCCACGGGTAGTCGCCGCCGCCGGCGTGAACCGCCGCCGAATGGAGCAGGGACTTGCTCGGCATGCACGCGAAGAACGGGCAGGCGCCCCCGAACAGGTCGCGGTCGATGACCGCCACCGATGCCCCGCGCTGGCGTGCCTTGTTGGCGGCTGCCTCGCCGGCGGCCCCGGCCCCGATGATCACCAGGTCGTAGCGGTCCATTGGCCAAGCATGACAGGGCGCCGCATCGGGCGGCCGGTCTAGCTGGACGAGTCGTGGCTCCCCAGGAAGACCTGGGCCGGCCGGATGGCTCCGAGCTTGAGCGCGAAAGCGCCCTCGTGCTCAGCATCCCACGCGACGATGTCGGCGTCGGCGCCGACGCCGATGACGCCCCGCCTTCCGGTCAGGCCCAGTGCCGCCGCCCCACCGGTAGTGGCGGCTCCAACCGCCTCGGCCGCCGTCATCCCGAGCAGCGTCGAGCCGAGGGCGATCACCAGCGGCATCGCTCCCCAGGCGCCGAACGTGCCGGCGTTTGCGTCGGAGGCAAGGGCAACGGTTGCGCCGGCGTCGAGGAGCGCGCGCGCCGGAGGCAGGCGATCGCGCATGACCAGTGCCGGGCCGGGGAGAAGAGTCGCCACGGTGCC
>JBBQGI010000022.1:0-16617 GCA_038322875.1 Candidatus Limnocylindria bacterium
CCCCGGACCTATGGCCGCGCGATCGGTCATTGAAGGGTGGTCTGGTAAGATCGGCCCGCGCTGGTGGGGTGTGGCCAAGCGGTAAGGCGCCTGACTCTGGATCAGGAGATCGAAGGTTCGAATCCTTCCGCCCCAGCCAAATCTGACGCCGACACCACAACAGGTTGTGGTCGCTGCTTCGCTCCGCGCAGATATTGTGTCCTCTGCTTGAGCATTGACCCGCTAGAGCGCCCAAGCTGCCCGAGCGGCAGCACCGAGGCCTGCGGCGAACCGGGCACGGGATGCCGCACTTCGCGCTGCACCTGTCGACCCGAATCACCAGCGTCCCTCTTGGTCTTCTCATCCTCCTCTCATCCGGGCATTGGTAGGCTTCTCGCCGACGTTCAAGCTCCGCTCAGGATCAACGCGTTAGCGTCGCGCCGCTGGCGGGTGCAGAGCCGCCCAGACGACGACCGGACCCAACACAACGAGGCTTGCAGATAGGCTGTGATTGACGATCAGGTACGAGTGATCGACCGACACTCCACCCGTGGCCATCCCCTGATCTGGATCGTGTGCCTGCTCCTTAGCCTGGCCGCATGTGCTGGCCCGGATGGCTCGAGGACGCCCCCTGCGAGCGGCGGAACCGGCCCGAGCGCTTCCGCTCCCCCTCCCTCGGCGAGCGACGGAACGGGTGGCCCCAGCACTCCGCCTGCCAGCGCCAACCCGGGCCCCTTCGGCTCGGAAGAGTTCGGCCTGAGCATGGAGCAGCTCGTTTCGCGGATCGAGGCGGTGGAGGCCAGCATCGGCGCGTGCATGGCGGCGGCCGGCTTCGAATACGTCCCCGTTGACTTCGCGACGATGCGCAGCGCGATGACCAGCGACAAGTCCGCCCCCGGGCTCAACGGGGCGGAGTTCTATCAGCAGTACGGCTACGGGATCACGACGCAGTTCGACAAGCCGATCGTCAGGATCGGCATGGGCGAGGAGAATCGGCGCATCCGCGACTCACTTTCGGAGGCCGGTCGAGTCGCCTACGATCGCACGCTGCTGGGCGACGATCGCGAGGCGGTCTTCGCTTATGCGCTCGAAGCCGAGGACTTCTCCCGGACCGGAGGCTGCACGCGCAAGGCGGTGGAAGAGCAGTTCTCCCCGGCGGAGCTTGCCCAGACCTACTTCAACCCGGTCGATGCGCTCGTCCTGCAGGACCCGCGCGTCATCGAGGCGCTCGCGACCTTCGCCAGCTGCATGCAAAGCGCAGGCTACGACTATTCCCATCCGGACGACGTGGAGCAGGATCTGCTCGATCGGCTGGACTCGGTCACCGGGGGAGCCGATCCCTCGACGCTCACCGGGCCCGCGCATGACGCCCTGACCGCGTTGCAGGACTACGAGCGCGCCGTGGTTCCGGTGGCCGTGCAGTGCGAGAACACGCACCTCGAGCCCGTGATCGCCGTGGTCGAACGCGAGCTGTTGGGCCGATGAAGCGCGGCAGGACCGCGACCCTGGTGCTGGCAGCCGTAATCGGGGCGGGAATCGTGGGGTGGATCGCGGGGAGCTCGATCGAGTCGCCGGCGGACGCCGCGGCACGGGCCCTGCCACCTCCGCCCTCGCTCATCCTGGCCAGGGTCGAGAGCCGCCGCCTGTCGACAACCATCGTCACGCGCGGCACGGCGCGTTTCGGCTCTCCCCAGCTGCTGTCGCTGGCGGCGAGCATCTTCAAGGACGGGCCGGGGATCGTCACCGGCCTTCCGGCCGCCGGGACCGAGATCAAGGAGGGCGAGATCCTGCTGACGGTATCCGGACGACCGGTGTTCCTCCTTGGCGGCGCGCAACCGTCGTACCGCGATCTCGGGCCTGGCATCGTGGGCGAAGACGTCCGCCAGCTCGAGGCCGCCCTGTCCCGCCTCGGCTTCGAGCCTGGCCCGATCGACGGGCGGTTCGATGCCGCAACCGCCGCCGCAGTCGCACGGCTCTACCGCGGTGGGGGGTTCGAGCCGGTGCTGGCGACCGAGGATGACCTCAAGGCGATCCGCCCATTGGCGGCCGCGCTGGTGGCCGGCTCACGGGCAGAGGCCGGGGTGCAGCTCCCCGCGGACGAGGTGATCTTCGCCGGGAACCCGCCGGTGCGAGTGGCCGAGGTCACCGTCGCGGTCGGCGATGAGCGGGCCAACCCCCTCATGACGGTCACCGATGCGGTGGTGGCGATCGACGGTGCACTGCCCCTGGACGAAGCCCGGCTCGTGACCGCGGGGATGCCGGTCCAGATCGACGAACCCGATCTCGGGATCGCCGAGACCGGCGTCGTCAGCCGGGTGGCGGAGGCGCCAGGAACCGACGGCGTCGACGGCTTCCACGTCTACTTCGAGGTCGTGGTGGACGGGGCGCCGGCCGCCATCGTGGGGGCATCGGTACGGCTCACGGCCCCCATCGAGACAACCCGCGGAGAGGTCCTGGCCGTGCCGGTGAGCGCGCTCTCGCTTGCCGCCGACGGGTCGACCCGCGTTGAGAAGGTCGTTGGCGAGAGCGTCGTGGTGGTGGTCGTCGACCCGGGTCTTTCGGCTGCCGGCTTCGTGGAAGTGACGCCGAGGGATGGGACGCTCCAGGCGGGAGACATGATCGTCATCGGCTTCGAGCCGGGATCCACACCCGCGGCACCCGTGGAAACCCCGCTACGTTGACGCTCGTCGAGCTCGTCGGCGTCGGGCGCCGATACGGCGTGGACCCGCCTGTCGACGCGCTCCGCGACGTGGACCTGCGCGTCGAGGCTGGCGAGTGGCTGTCGATCGCGGGCCCATCGGGCTCCGGCAAGTCCACCCTGCTGCACATCCTCGGCTGCCTCGACCGCCAGACATCGGGCACCTACGCCTTCAACGGCCTGGACGTGGCATCCCTGACCGATGGACAGCGTGCGGGGCTGCGCAGTCGCGAGGTGGGGTTCGTGTTTCAGTCGTTCCACCTCCTCGCGCACCGCACGGTGCGCGAGAACGTGATGATGGCGGAGATCTACCGCAATGCGACCATGGTCGGCCGAGATCGCCGAGCGCAGGAAGCGCTCCGGAAGGTGGGCATGGAGCACCGCTCCGAATTCCTGCCAACTCGACTGTCCGGCGGCGAGCGTCAACGCGCCGCCATCGCCCGCGCCCTGATGGGGTCTCCGAAGGTGCTGCTCTGCGATGAGCCGACGGGCAATCTGGACACCGCCACCACCGCCGCCCTCCTCGACCTCCTCGCCGAACTCAACGCCGACGGCCTGACCATCATCCTGATCACGCACGATCGCGATGTCGCCGCCCGCGCCTCGCGACGGGCCCGGATCCTGGACGGCGTCCTCGTGGAGACCGCGTGACCCCGCCTGTGGCGCGATCACGGATGCGCGCGAGCGACCTCGGCAACGAGGTGGTGGCGGGCCTCTTCGCCCGCCCCGGCAGGACCGCCCTCACCGTGCTCGGTACGGTCATCGGCCTGACCGCGCTCGTAGCAACGCTCGGTCTGTCGCGGACGGCGAGCAACCAGATCGTCGGACGTTTCGATGAGCTCGCGGCAACCGAGGTGATCGTCACGGCCCGGCCGCCGGGTCTGACCGGGCAGTCCACCGACCTGCCGTGGGATGCGCCGCAGCGCCTGGCGCGGTTGCGCGGCGTGGTCGCCGCCGGCAACGTGAGCGGTGTCGACATCGGCACGGCCCTGGTCAGCACCTCCCCGGTCACGGATCCACAACGTCGGACCGACCTGAAACTGTCCGTGCAGGCGGCCTCGCCGGAGCTGTTCGACGCGATTCGGGCGACGGTGCGCAGTGGGCGCTTCTTCGACGCCGGCCACTCGGCGCGCCGCGAAGCGGTAGCGGTGCTGGGGCCGAATGCGGCCGAACGGCTCGGCATCAGGAGTGTGAACCGGCTCCCCGCGATCGCGGTCGGGGATGAGCTCTTCGTCGTCATCGGCATCCTCGACGGGGTCGCCCGGCAGCACGACCTCCTGAGCGCCGTGCTGATCCCCGAGGGCACCGCTCAGCGCCTCTACCGGCTGACCGCACCGGAGGTCGTCGTCGTCGAGACACAGATCGGCGCCACCCGGCTCATCGCCCAACAGGCCCCGCTTGCGCTCCGGCCTGACAATCCCACCGGTCTGCGGGTGACCTCTCCCGCCCTGCAGCGGGACGTCCGCACGGCGGTGCAGGGCGACCTCTACCTGCTCTTCCTGATGCTGGGCGGCGTGTCGCTCCTCGTCGGCGCCATTGGCATCGCGAACGTGACCCTCGTGTCGGTGATGGAGCGCACCGGGGAGATCGGCCTGCGGCGCGCCATCGGCGCGACCCGGGAACAGATTGCCCTCCAGTTCCTGCTGGAAAGCAGCGCCATGGGCCTGGTGGGGGGCATCATCGGGGGCAGCCTCGGGACGCTGGTCGTGGTGGCCGTATCGGCGTACCAGTCGTGGACGCCGGTCATGGATCCCGCGGCACCCCTGGCGGCGCCGGCGATCGGCGCGTTGATCGGTCTGTTCGCGGGCGGGTACCCCGCGCTGCGTGCCGCTCGCATGGAACCGGTGGAGGCGCTTCGCTCCGGGAGCTGACCTCGGGTCGGGCGATCATGGCCCGCTCCCAGCCCGATCCAGCGAGCGGCCGCGCTCGTCAGCCCCACAGCCGAACTTGCCGCACGGCGCCGGCGTTTGACCGGACGAGGGCCCTGAAGCGGGCCTCCCGGCGCGCAGAGGATCTCCTCGCAGAGCGGCCGGGATCATGGTCACCCTGGTCGGGCGCCTTCGCCGTCGCAGAACTCGAGGCGAAGTTGCGACATTGTCGATCGGCTTCGCGGCGAGCAACCACGCCCGCGTAAGCGGCGGCGGCTGGCTCCCCGGCCGATGTCACCTCCCTGCGGCTTACTCGTCTCGAAGCAATTCGGTCGGCTCGAGCCTGTTCACGAGCCGCAGGGCTGCGATGGAGGCGATCATCGTTGCCACGACGACGAGCGCCGCCGGAATGGCGGCTGCGGCCACCGGAAGCGTGAATGCCGGATTGAGAACAAACAGCGGCCGCAAGACGGCGACGAAGTACAAGCCCATTCCGATCCCGACGACGAGCCCGGCGGCAGCGCCGGCGATCGCGACGGTGCTGGCCTCAGCGGCGATCAACGCTCCGATGGTGCGAGCTCCCAGGCCTTGGGCGCGCAACGTGACATATTCCCGACGACGTTGGAGCAGGAGCCCGAAGACGAAGATCGCGATGGCGACGACGGCCATGGCGAGGGCGAAAGTCGAGTCCAGATCAGCCAAGCCGGCAATGTTGAGCGCAGCGAGGCTCGACTGGTCCCGGGCGAGCGTGGTTGCGCGGGTGTCGATTTGGAAGTGGTCGGTGGCGGCCGGGCCTTGCGCGAGTGACGAGAGGGCGCGCTGGAGGCCGGCATCGTCACTGCTTGCGGCGGCGGCGAGGAAGAAGTCGGGGGGCTTCGTCGGGACGGCGGCGGTGTGCCCGTGGATCGACATCAGGGCGTCGGCGCCATCGGGGAAGCCGGGAAGCCGTTCGAAGAGCCCGGTGATGTGGAGGTCCACTTCCACCTGTTGCGGGGTGGCACGCACCAGGAGCACGTGCAGCGCATCGCCCAGTTTCACCTTGAGAAAGCTCGCCATGTCCTTGCTCACAAGCACCGCGGCCGGGTCGTTCTGAAGGGTCTGGAGTGCGGTGGCAGCGTCGCCAGGATCGAAATGCTCGTCGGTTAGCGGAGCGACCCTGGCGAACGAGGCGGGGTCGATGGCCGCGAGGTTGGCGGGGTCCGATGTCCTTGCGCTGCGCAGGATGACGTTGCTGACCCCGAAGATGACGGGCGTGGAAGCGGCAATGCCGTCGGTCACGAAAAGGCCGGCATCCTCGACGGTGTAGGTTCGTTGGGACGTCGGGGTCGGCGCGATCCGGATGTCGGAACCGGTGGCGTACCGGGCGTCACGGGCCTTGGCCACCTCGTACGAGGCGGTGAACGCGGTGAGGCACGTCGCAAGCCCGACGATCAAGGACACGACGATGGCCCCGTTGGCGATCGCCCAGGGTCGACGCCCGATACTCAGCCGGTACAGGCTGGGCAACGGTCGGCCAACCGAGTTGGTCGAACGCGGCTGGGTGCGATCGAGCAGCGACCCGAGGAGACGGGCCGCGAGCAGGCTGCCGGTGATCCACACGGCGACTGGCAGAACGAGAAGGCTCAGGTTCAGCTCGACGCCCCGCCCGAAGTAGACGGACCCGGCTGCCCCGTCGAACGCGTTCGCGCGAATGGCCAGGGCGGTTCCCGCGGCCACGATGGCTACACCAACGATGTCGAGCCGGGCTCGCCTCCAAAGCGGCGGCCGAGCGGCAAATCGGGCTCGGTCGTCGTTGATCTCATGCTCGATGGATCGGCGTCCGGTGATGTACAGAGCAAGGCCGGTTGAGATGAACCCACCGACACTGCCGAGCACGGCCGAGGCAACGAGGATGGCCGGGCTCGCCTGGGCCAGCGACTCCTGACCCAGGATCGCGCCAGCGGTGACGTATCCGATCGCAAGCCCGCTGGCCGACCCCGCGGCCGTGAGCAGGCCGGTGCGGAGGGTCAGCATGCGCAACAGGTGTCGACGACTGGCTCCGCGAATGCGCAGCGTGGCCTGCTCGCGACGTTGGGCATCGGCAAGCACGGTGCCGGCGTACGCGGCGAGCGTCGCGGCGAGGAAGAGGCCGGGGATGCCCAGGAAGACGAACAGCCGCTTGGCAACCCCGGCGTCGGCCGCCGCTACGGCGAGGGTGTTGGAGATGTTGTCGAGCAGGTAATCCTGGTGGGCTGCGACAGCGCTGATGTCGGCGGCGATACGTCGGGTCTGCAAGAGAGCCGTCGCTGGGTCGGCGTGGAGCAGCTGCCGCTGAAGGGCGATGTCGATCTCGCGGATCGGCGGATTCTTCAGCCTTGTCCCCCGCTGCGTGGCGGCTCGTTCATAGGCTGGTTGCACGGTGTCGGCGAAAACAGCCGGTGAGACGATGATCGAGTTGCGCGAATAGATGAAGGTCTCAAGGTCTCCGCCGCGACGGCTGGAGAACAATGACCGGGAGCGGCTCAGGTCCGCGATACCGCTCACCGCGGTATCGAACGTGGAGCCGTCCGGCAGGGCGACGGTCACCGTGTCGCCGATGCGAGCGCTCATCGAATGAGCGGCCTCGGCACTGATCACGGCACCGGAAGGGCTGAGCGCGCCCTCGACGATGCGGATCGTAGCGTCGCGATTGGCGTAGTCAGCGTCGAAACCCAAGATCTTTGTGAAACCGTTGGCGACGGTGCCATTCCCAGATAGCGTGTCGGAGCCCAGGTCGGCGAGCGAGAGCTGGCTGGCATGGTCGACCCCGTTGACCTGTGCCATCAGGCGGGCGAGCTCGTCGAGCGGAACAGACGAGGGCTTGTTCGCAGAGACCGGGCTGACCGACTCGCGGGTGGAGAACGACGAGGCGGGGGCGGCATCGCCAAGCTCGACGTCCGCCTTGGCCTCGACGAGAAAGCTGATTTTACGAACCTCACCCGGCGCGAGGGAGCCCAGGTTCAGGCCCACCCGTCCTGCGCCGGAGGCGAACGGGTTGTCCGTGAAGCCGGTTACGGGAATGCCATCGAGCTGAGCGGAACCTGCGACGAAGGCGAGGCTGCTGCCGGGCACAGAGCGCACGGTCACCTCGTGCGCGGTTACCGCGCTCGGGTTGTGCACCTCAAGCGCGACGCGGGCCTGCGCGCCCGTACGGAGCAGTCCAGGTGGTTCGAAGCCCTGGGAGAGGGTGAGTGCGCCACCGACGCGCTCGGTGACGATGCGCTGTATGTCGATGGGCAGCGGCGCGACAGCACGCGCGGTCATCGACGCCGAGAGCCCGTCCACGAAGAATAGGACTCCACAGAAGAGGCCGACTCCGAGGGTGACTCCGACCATGGTCGACAGGGTCCGACGAGGGTTGCGGATGAGGTCAGCGATGACGTACCTAACGAGCATCGGTCGTCCCCGATGTCTTTTCGTGCCGCTCGAGATGGACGATCCGCGCCAGGTAGGAGGCGATTTGAGGATCGTGGGTGACGAGGACGAGGGTCGCCCCGATCTCCTGGTGCACCTCGACCAGGAGCCCGATCACGAGCTTGGCGCTGGCCGCGTCGAGCGCCCCCGTGGGTTCGTCGGCAAGGATCACGACTGGCCGGTGGATGACGGCCCTCGCCACCGCGACTCGCTGGCGCTCGCCTCCAGACAGTTGGTCCGGCAGGCGCTGGGCCAGCCTGGCCAGCCCGAGGCGCCTGAGAAGCGCGTCCGGGTCAATGCCCTGGTCTGGCGCCGTCTCGCGGCGACAGATTGCGAGCTGGAGACCCAGGTTCTCCTCAACCGTGAGATGAGGGAGGAGATTGTCGGCCTGGTAGACCATGCCCAGGGCACGGCGGCGGAACGACACCCGCTCAGGTTCCGGCAGCGCCGAGATCGTCTCGCCGCCGATCGTGACCGCACCTTCCGTGGGCAGTGCGAGCCCTGCCAGGAGGCCGAGGAGGGTGGATTTCCCGCTTCCACTCGGGCCCATGATCGCGACGCTGGCGCCGCCTTCGACGCGAAGCGCGGAGCAGTCCAGTGCTCGGACTGTGCCCGTCTTGGTGCGGTAGTCGACCGCGAGGTCGGTGGTTACGATGGGACCTGGGGCGCTCATCGTGGGCACACCCCGCCGTTTTTCATCGCATAGCGGTGCTCGGCCAGGTCGGCCAGAGCGATGTCATGAGTGACGAACATGACAGCGAAGTCGGCGGCAAGCACGTCGTCGATGACACGCCCGGCCGTCTGTCTGTCGAGCTGGCCGACTACCTCGTCGGCCAGCAGCAGTGCCGGCTCGTTTGCCATCGCCACGGCGAGCGCGACCCGCTGGGCCTCGCCCCCGGAAAGTTGGCGGGAACGGTGCTGCGCCCGGCTCCCGACGCCGAAGCGATCGAGGAGCTCCACTGCCCGGGCCCTGGACGCCTGCCGTGACCCACCAGGCACGAAGGCCATGGCAAGTTCGACGTTCTCAACAGCCGTCAAGAACGGAATGAGGTTGTCGGATTGGAGTGCGATCCCGATCCGACTGGCCCGCAGGTGAGCTCGTGTGCCGTCATCGAGATCGCTCATGTCAACACCGTCGATCTCGACGGTGCCATCGGTTGGTCGAAGCAGCCCGGTGATGAGCGACAGCAGAGTGGACTTCCCGCTGCCGGAGGGTCCAACCAGGCTGGTCTTCTGTCCCCGTGCGATCGTGAGATTCACGTCGGAGAGGACCGGCGTCGTGCCGGTGGAGGAGGCGTAGAACTTCGACACGCCCGCCAGGCGCACGAGCGGAGTGGCGCTCAATGCAGGCGCCTTGACTGGGGCGCCGATCCGAAGACGTCCGCTGCGACTTCGCGGGCGTGCGCCTCCAGATCCAGCACGGTCTGGCTGACCTCAGCGAGACCCTCCGGACTCAGCACTACGAAATTGGTCAGCTGGAAGGTGTCCTGATGCAGGCTCGCATTCAGCGGGATGTTGTTGATGACGCCTACGCCTGGGGCGTAGTACTTGTTCTCGTTGTCGGGGGCGCCGACGTTGCCTTCCTGGACCACCCGTACGTTGTCGTAGCACCCGAAGGTCACGCATACGGTGCTGCCCACCTCGATAGGCGTGCCCACGGAGGCCTTCTCCTCGGGTGCCTTGCCGATGAACCATGTCGGAGTGCTGGCGTCGACCATCGCTGGCGAGAGGATCCCGATCTCCCCGCCCGAGCCCGTGCCGAGCCACGCACTGTCGGTGTTGGTGTACACCCCGCCTTCGTAGTCCTCGGTGTAGCCCCCCATGATCCAGACATTCCCGTCCTTGTCGAGCGCGAGATAGTCGATGCTGTGCTGGGAAATCTCGCCGGAGTCGGTCGACGCGTCGAGCATCGCGATGGTCGGCACCCCGTCGATGATCCGGATGACGTCGGTCATCGTCGTGATGATCTCGTGCGGGACCACCCGAGAGCCCACCTCCGTGGTCCCGGCACGGACAAACTGAAGGCCGGGCTTGAGCGGATGAAAGGGATTGGTGTCCAGGGTGGGATCGACGAAGTTGGCCGGATCGAAGGCCACTCGGGTCCCCTCGACATTCGGATCCGTGCTTTGGCTCGGGGTGAGGCTCCTGTCGGCAGGCTGGCTTGCTGGCGTTAGGGTTGGCAGACCGCTCGTCGCGTCCCCGGCGCAGCCGGCGACCACAAGAGCGATCGCGCAGATAAGCCATCGCCGGCGCGAGCCGTAGAGCGTTGTATGGATCGGTCGTCCGCGCATAACGTGCTCCTGGTTACGAGATCTGACTCAGACTTTGTGAGCAAGCCCGCCCGGCCGCCATAAGCGCCGTCGTCAGCGGCGGTGGGATGGGTCTAGGACACGCTATCGCGGGCGAGATGAGAGACCGATGAGGACGATCGTTCTGCACCGCCAACCTGCCACACGCTGTGGATCGCTTGGGAACGGGGTAGAGATGGCGACGTTCGGCCGGCCGCCGCCAGGGCGGGCACAGGCGTCGGACTCATGCGCGCACTTACCGATCTCTTAGAATCGAGCGACTACGATCGCCCGGAGGTGTCCAAGACGTGCGCGTGCTCGTGATCGAAGACTCCGCAAAGATGGCGAGCCTCCTCCGGCGTGGTCTGACGGAGGAGGGCTACGCCGTGGACATCGCCGCGAATGGGGTCGACGGCGTCTGGCTGGCCACCGAGGAACCGTTCGACGCGATCGTGCTCGATATCGTCCTGCCGGACATCGACGGTTTCGAGGTCTGCCGCCGGTTGCGGGGTGCCAATTGCTGGGCACCCATTCTCATGCTCACAGCCCGGCACGGCGTGACTGATCGCGTGCGCGGCCTCGACGCTGGGGCTGACGACTACCTAACGAAGCCGTTCGCATTCGAGGAGCTATTCGCCCGGATGCGTTCGCTAGTCCGGCGCGGGCCACGCGAGCGAGCCCCGGTCCTCGAGGTCGGCGATCTCGCCCTCGATCCGGCCGAGCACACGGTCCGGCGGGGCGCCAACGGCATCCGTCTCACGCCGAAGGAATTTGCCCTCCTCCACTACTTCATGCTGCGTCCGGGCGAGGCGTTGACCCGGCCTCAATTGCTCGAGCACGTGTGGGACTACGCCTTCGACGGAGATCCGAATATCATCGACGTCTATATCGGCTACCTGCGCGACAAGATCGATCGACCTTTTCGGAAGGACACGATTGAAACGGTCCGCGGCGTCGGCTACCGACTCCGGAGCGAGCCCGACGATGCGCATCCCGCTTAGGCTGCGGCTGACACTCGTCTTCGGCGTTGGCATGGCGATCGTCCTGGTCGGCCTCGGGGCGTATGCGTACCTGCGCATCAACGCTGACCTCCTTGCCTCCGTCGATGCCGGTCTGCGCTCTCGAGCCCAGGTCCTGGCCGACGCCGCTCGGATCTCCCAGGCCCAGAATGGTGTCGGCGCCAGCGGCAGACTCATCGATCCGGACGAAGCCTTCGCCCAGATCCTGGATGGGTCCGGCCAGATCGTAGAAGCAAGCTCCGGCGCGGCTCACACGCCGCTCCTGTCGGCCTCGGAGGCTGGCTCGATCGCCGAGCCGACCTTCGTCACCCATCGGCTCGACTCGCTCGACGATCCGATTCGGCTCCTGGCGGTGCCGATCGACGGATCCCCTCGGCGGGTCGCCGTCGTCGGGGCAACCCTTGGCGACGTGATCGAGGCGACGCAACGCCTTCTCTTCGTCATGGGCACGATCGGGCCGCTCGCCCTCCTGATCACAGCCGGCGCGGGTTGGCTGCTGGCCAGTGCGGCGCTCCGGCCCGTGGAGCAGATGCGGCGCGAGGCGGCGGCGGTCTCAGCATTAGAGCCCGGCCGGCGCCTGCCGGTGCCGCAGACGGGCGACGAGCTCGAGCGCCTCGCGACGACCCTGAACTCGATGCTCGACAGACTCCAGGAGGCCATGGAACATGAGCGGCGCTTCGTCGATGACGCCAGCCACGAGCTCCGAACCCCGCTGGCGACGATGCGGGCTGAGGTCGACCTGGCGTTGAGCCGCCGCCGCGACGCGGGCGAGTTCGAGGCCTCGTTGCGGAGCGTCCAGGAGGATGTCCGGCGGCTCCAGCGACTCGCCGACGACCTCCTTTTGCTGGCCCGGACCCGGGGGGGTCGAATCCCGGTCCACCGGGTGGAGACCTCGCTCTTGGAGCTAGTAACTCGGAGCATCCACTCGGTCGACGGCCAGATCGCCGCGGCAGGCGTGACGATGGACATTGACGCGTCCGACGAGACGGTCGAGGTCGACCCCGACCGTCTCGAACAGGCCCTCCGGAACATCCTCGAGAACGCCATCCGTTCCACGCCGCGCGGAGGCATGGTGCGCCTGACCGCACGGCGCCTTGATGGACGAGCCACGTTTGTCGTCGAGGATAGCGGGCCCGGCTTTCGGCCCGACTTCCTAAGCCGTGCGTTCCAGCCATTCACTCGTGGCGACGCCGAGACCGCGGGGTCGACCGGCGCTGGCCTCGGACTTGCGATCGTGCGAACTGTCGCGGAGGCGCATGGCGGGTCTGCGGTTGCGGAGAACATGCCCAATGGGGCCCGTGTGACGCTCGAAGTGCGCACCCGAGCCGTTTATGTTGCAGAGGCTCAGGCACCCTGATCTGGCATTTGGTACCTACGGTCGTGCCCAGAACAGGAGGCCAGAGTGAGCTATCAGTTGATCAAGACGACAATTGCGCCGTGGCTTACGGTGCCGGACGGCAGGCAGGCCGTCTCGTTCTACCAATCCGCGCTCGGGGCCGCCGATGCGAACCATCTCGACGGGGACGACGGGGCGGTCGTCGTCGCCCAGCTTACCGTCGACGGGGCACCGTTTTGGGTCCAGGAAGACCCTCGGTACAGCCCTGGACAGGGCCATGCCAGTAGCGTCAGGATGATCTTGACGGTCGACGACCCCGACGGGCGGTTCGAACAGGCAATCGCAGCGGGCGCCACCCAGGTCGCGGCTGTCCATGAGGAATTCGGCTGGCGCACCGGCCGTGTTACCGATCCGTTCGGGTGTGACTGGGAGTTCAGCCGGCCCACGGCCGCCGCGGGATCCACCGCATCATAGCGGCCATGGTCTTAGGAGCTGTGTGACGTATCAACTGGATATGGGGCGGGTTCGGTGTGCTCCGAGGGTGATCGACGAGACCGATCCGGGATAGTGGTCGGGTGAAGCAAGATGCACTGTATGTGCACCCCATGGTCCGGCTGAAGGCCGCGAGTCTGGGCACTCCGGGAGTGGCCTGGTTGGCGGAGTTGCCCGCCCTGGTGAACGACCTTGAGCGGCGGTGGTCCGTTTCAGTCGCGCAGTCATTGGGCGGTGGCACGGCTGCCTATGTGGCTCATGCGCGCACCTCCGATGGGCGGTTGGTCGTCATGAAGGTCGGCGTCCCCGACCCGGACTTCGCTGAGGAGATCGGCACGCTCGACCGGGCTAGAGGTCGCGGCTACGTGCGACTCCTTGCGCATGACATCGGGCGGCACGCCATGCTGCTCGAGGCGCTCGGGCCGTCATTGCAGAATTCGAATTTGCCACCCGAGAACCAGATCCAAATCCTGGGCCGCCTGCTGACCCAGGCGTGGTTGGTGCCGCCAGGCGTGACCGGAGCCCACGCGGAACCCAAGGACAAGGCCACTGATCTTGCGCGGCTTGTTCGCCGACTATGGGAGGGGCTTGACGGTCCGTGCTCGCAGGAGGTCCTGACGCGGGCACTGTTATTTGCTGATCGCCGAGCCGCTGCGTTCGACCCTTCAAGGAGCGTCGTCGTCCACGGCGACGCAGCCGCAGCGAACGCGCTGCGAGTCTTGTCGCCCCGACCAGGGGCGGAGACAGGCTATGTGTTCGTGGACCCCGATGGATTCATCGGGGACCAAGCCTACGACCTTGGGGTCGCACTCCGCGACTGGTGCCCGCAACTACTCGCCAGCGACGACCCTGCTGCAGTGGCGCGGCAATATTGTCGGTTGCTTGCGGCGGGAAGCGGCGTCGACGAACAAGCGATTTGGGAATGGGGTTTTATCGAGCGCGTGTCCACCGGCATGTACGCGTTGGCCCTCGGCGCACACGAGCTGGGCCAGCCCCTTTTGCGTACCGCCGAACAGCTGCTCTGAGGACGCAATGGCGACGGATCCGCCGACCGCGGACCTCTGGGTCGCTCCCTCCTTCGGCTAGCTCGGCCAACGCGTCGACCGCGTTCTTGTTACCCCTGTCGGCCAGGCGTCGAAGCTCGTCGAAGTCAACCCCGCGCCGACGATTTCGACCAGTCAATCAGCCGCGTACGTGTCGCCGTGCGCGGCGCCTTCCCGCAGGCCCGATTGTTGGGAATCAATCATTGCTGCGCGCCTTGCAGTTGCCCGGCGCCGACGGCGAGAAGACGTACCCGCCGCGTGCTCGTTGGTGATCGAGCGCGCCTCTGCGAGACAGGTGACGTGCTCAGGGCAACCTGACCGCGTTTGTAACGGGTCACCGAATTCGATAGAATTCGGGGCAGAAATCGGTGAACTTCGTGCTGGCGACGGGCGAAGAATCGCGAAAATCGGTCACCTGACGCTGAATCAGGAGATCGAAGGTTCGAATCCTTCCGCCCCAGCCAAATCTGCGTCCATACCACAACAGGTTGTGGTCGCTGCTCGGATCGTCGAGCGCGACGTTCGCGCTCGCTGACTTCGGTCACCAACGTGGCCAGGTCGCCCTCGATGCGCAGGTACTTGCGCGAATGCATGGACATCGTTGAGTTCCTCCTGTAGCCTCGCCGGTGGGCAGCACGACGACGGAACGACAGATAGGGTCCCCGACCATGGACATGCTGAAGGGCGACGAGATCGCCGACGCGAAGCTCACTGACTGGCGCAAGCTGGCCCAGGGACTGCATGCCCGCTACCTGGTCGACGACTTCGGCACCGGCGCACGGTTCGTCGCCGCGGTGGGCGAGGCCGGCGACGCGCTCGGACACCACCCCAGCGCGTCGATCGGCACCGGGCACGTCGACCTCAAGCTGGTCAGTGCCGACGCGATCTACCGCGACGACGAAGGCACCGAACACGTCGTCGAATGGGTGACGCAGCAGGACGTCGACCTCGCCCGACGGATCACCGAGATCGCCGCCGACCACGGGATCGAGGCCGACCCGGCCTCGGTCAGCGTCATCGAGCTCGGCCTCGACACCGCGGACTCCGCGATCATCGCCCCGGTGTGGGCCGCGCTGTTGACAGGGAACCCCGAGGCCCAGGGCCACGGGTCGCCCAGCGACGAGATCCGGGACGCCACGGGACGGGTGCCGAACCTGTGGTTCGGGGACGCCGACGAGGGCGACACCCCCCGTCAGCGCTTCCACGTCGAGGTCTACCTGCCGCGCGAGGTGGTCGAACAGCGGATCGCCGCCGCCGTCGCCGCGGGTGGGACCGTTGTCGACGACAGCGACGCGCCGTCGCTCACCGTGATCGCCGACCAGGACGGCAACAGGGGAGTCCTCTGCGTCGCCGAGTCCCCCGCGACGGGCGACTGAACCGCCGACTCTTTGGCCGGACTTCGAGGACGGTCCCGATGCACTGCGTCCAGGCGCGCGAATCAGCCGAGCTGATGTCGCGCATCTGATGCTGCGTGAAGCCGAGGATCCGAGCCACCCTGGCCACCCTGGAGTATTCCTCCGCCCTGCCTACAGGCGAGGTTAGCGGTCGCCAAGTTGCGTCGGAGCCGCCGCGAAGCCCGGCTATACCCGCCTCCTGAGCTAGCAGGGAGAATCGGTGCGTCGAGATATCGGCGGCGTCCGAATGCTGGCGGCGTGGAATCACCGGTCTGTCGAGAGCATGGTCAGCGCAGAGGCAGGCGAAGCCCGCCGGGTGGTCGATCTTGGGCGTCCGACGAGGCCACGGCAGGCCGGCCCGCAGATCCACGGCGCGACCTGGGTCGCGGGCGCGACCCGATGAGCGCCGCGCGGACCTACTTCCGATCGTGGAGGGCAAGGGTGAATCGGCCGAGCAGGCGGTCAACGTGCTTGCCCGCGAGCTGGCCCAGCTACGAAAGGGCATCGGGCGATGAGCAGTAGCATTCACTGAGGCGTGAACCGCAGGACAGAAGACCGCGGCGTGCGGCAGTCCCGCTGGGCGACCTTCATGCAGTTCGCCGTGAAGCGCTAGGCCGAATCGCACCTCGCACGGCGCTTGGGAGACTGCGCGCATCGGCCCGTGGTGGGAGTAGCATGTCGCCACCCACGGCCGCAGGGCCGTCAACGGAGGAGACGCGTTGGAACTCGAACAGACTCTCGCCTCGGTCCCGCTGCTGTCGAGCCTCGACCGCAAGACGATCAAGCGCCTCGCCGAACAGGGCAAGCTGCGCACCTACCAGACGGGCTCCGTCGTCATTCGCGAGGATGCTCCCGCATCGGCGCTGTACGTCATCACGCGCGGCCGGGTGCGCGTCGACAAGGGCCTCGCTTCTGATGAGCCGCTCACCTACCTGACCCCGGGCGATTTCTTCGGCGAGCTCGCGCTCATCGAGGACCATCCGCGATCAGCCACCATCACCGCCGTCGACGAGACCGACTGCGTCCTGTTCGTGGCCTGGGAGTTCACGGCACTGCTCAAGGAGCATC
>JBBQGI010000023.1:0-16285 GCA_038322875.1 Candidatus Limnocylindria bacterium
GCGACGTGCGTAGACGCCGCCGGCGGCGTACGAGGTTGTCGAGCCGAGCAGCGCCAGGGCGGGCAGGACGCTGGTGCCGGCCAGGACGCCAGGGTCGAAGCCGACCAGGATGGCGACCCCCGCGAAGCCGACCAGGAGGCCCACCACGCGGGGACTCGTGAATGGCTCATCCGGCAGCACCGCCGCAGCGATGACGATCACCACCAGCGGGATCGCGCCGTTGATGACCGCCGCCAGTGACGAGGCGACGCTCTGCTCGGCCCAGCTGATGAGCGAGAACGGCAGCGCCACGCTGAGCACGGCGATGACGAGGAGATGCCCGTAGGTGCGCGCCTCGCGCGGCAGGCGCTCGCGCGCGACGGCGACCACGCTGGCCAGCAGGAGGAAGCCGATCGCGAGCCGCAGCGTGACCAGCGTGAACGGCGCCATGTCGGCGTCGACGGCGATCCGGATGAACAGGTAGCTGCTGCCCCAGAAGAAGCCGAGCAGCCCGAAAAGCAGCCAATCCAGGCGGGAGGAGGGTCTCACTCGCACAGGGTACCTGTCCCGTAGACTCGGGCGCATGGAGCCCTGGACCGTTCGCGTCGCGATGTGGAGCGCTCGGCACAGGTGGCCGGTCTTCGGCCTCATCGACGCCACGATCGTGCGGTCTGTCCTGCTGCCGGCCTCCATGCAGCTGCTCGGCGACTGGAACTGGTGGCTGCCGCGCTTCCTGGGCTGGCTGCCGCACATCACCATCGAGGGCGAGGCCCTCGAGCTAGCCGAGCCAGAGGCGTAGGCCGTGTTCCCGCGCCCAACCACAGCCACCGCTCACGCTGTCAGGGTTGATCGTGCAGTCGTGCAGTCGTGCAGTCGTGCAGCACGAACGCACGACGGTCGTTGACGGGCGCAAGCCACCCCTGCCGAGCAGCGCGTGCGAGCCTTCGTGCAGCCGGAACGCACGACCATCGTTGACGCGCGCAAGCCGCGGCCGGGCCGCCACCTAAACTCTCGCCGTGGACGGCAACGAACTCGCCGAACTGATCACCGGCGAGCTCCGCGCCGTCGCACGCCCCGGGCACGCGGTCCAGGAGAAGGCCTACCTGAAGAGCGAGTTGGAGTTCCTGGGGGCATCGGTCTGGGAGACCCGGCGGGTCGTGAAGGCCCTCGTGAAGGGCGCGTCACCACTCACGCACGATTCGCTGGCTGTCCTGGTCGACGAGCTCTGGGCGGAGCCAATCCACGAGCGACGCATGGCGGCATCGGTCCTGCTCGAGCTGCATCCGAAGCTGCTCAGCCCGGGCGACCTGCCGTGGATCGAACGCCTGTTGCGCGAGTCGCGGACTTGGGCGCTGGTCGACCGGCTCTCGGGCGACGTGGTCGGCGGCATCCTGGCGAGGTCACGGGACGAGGTCACGCCCGTCCTGGACCGATGGGCAACCGACCCCGACTTCTGGATTCGCCGCTCCTCCCTCCTCGCGGAGCTCCGGCCACTGCGCAATGGCGCCGATCTCGCCCCATTTCTGCGCCGCGCCGACGCGATGCTCGAAGAGAAGGAGTTCTTCATCCGCAAGGCGATCGGCTGGGTACTGCGCGAGGTCAGCAAGAAGCGGCCAGATGAGGTGATCGCGTGGATTGCGCCCCGGTCGCATCGGGCCAGCGGCGTGACCATGCGCGAGGTCGTGCGCTACCTGCCGGCTGGTGAGGGTGAGCGGCTGATGACGGCGTATCGGGAGAAGCGGGTCGCGACCTAGCGCGGACTACCCCAATCGTCCTATCGACCATGGGTCTGACGTTTCCTATGGTCAGCCAGGAATGTTGCACGCGCACACCGCAAATGCGTCCGGGGCACGCCGTCGGCCGATGGTGATGGCGCTGGTGTTCGGTGTCTTCCTGGTGCTCATCGGAGTCACCGCCACCGCCCTCGTCACGGTCAGCTCCATGCACCTGTCGAGCGCCACTCTGGCGGCGGTGGTATCCCGCGACCGTTCCCTGGTCGCGCTCTTCGTGAACAGCAACGTGCAACGGGCCGATCTGGACGCTGGGCTCACCACGACGCGCGCGCAGGACCTGGAGGCCAAGCTCGGCACGCTCACCGCGCAGGATGACATCCTGCGCATCGAGATTCGCACGGCGAACGGCACGATCCTGGCCAGCTCCACTCCTGGCCAACGCGCGGCACGTCCGCCGGTGTCAACCGGCATGCGGCAGGCCCTCGGTGGAGAGCCGTCGATCGCGCTGGTCGAGAAATCGGCGTTGACCGATCTCGGGCCAACCACCATTGCAGCCAACGACCTGCTGCGCGAGTACCTGCCACTCCTCTCAGACAAGGGAGAGACACTGGCGGTCGTCGCGGTTTGGCGAGATGCCGGGCCGCTCCTGGCGCGCATCGATGCCGCCCGAAACGACGTGGTGTTCGTCACCGTGGCGGCGTCCCTCTTCCTGGCGATGGCGCTGTTCGGCGTCTTCCGCGCAGCTCAGAAGAGGATCACGCGACAACAGGCGCAGTTGCTCGAGGCGGAGCGTCGGGACCCGCGGACAGGCCTGCTGAACCACGGCGCCGTGGTGGCAATCCTGGCGGAGGAGCTCGAAGTGGCTCGCGCCGCTGGGGATACGATGGGTCTGGCGCTGATCGACATCGACAATTTCCGGCTGCTCAATGACACCCACGGACACCAGGCGGCGGACCAGGTTCTGCTGCGCGTGTCCGAGCTGGTCGAGCAGGAGACCCCCGACTCTAACCATGTCGCTCGTTACGGCCCCGACGAGTTCCTGCTCGTACTCGCCGATGCCGGCGTCCCGGAGATGGAGGCCGCCGTCGATCGCATCCGGCGCGGTCTGGCCGACGTGAGCCTGCAGTTCGGCGACTCGGAAGAGCTTCCGGTGACAGTCAGTGCCGGGATCTGCCTCTTCCCCGCGCACGCCGACTCCGTCACCGAGCTGCTCGCCGTGGGAGCGGTCGCGGTCGCGGAGGCAAAGGCCAGCGGTGGCGACGGCGTCCGCATCGCGCGCGTCGGCGACGAGAATCGCGAGACCTCGGGCAGCTTTGACGTCTTGCAGGGCCTGGTGATCGCGGTCGATACCAAGGACCGCTACACGAAGCGGCACTCCGAGGACGTCGCCCGCTATGCGGTCTTCCTCGCCCGTCGGATGGGGGTGGAACCGGAGCAGCTGCAGACGATCCACCTCGCCGGACTGTTGCACGACGTGGGCAAGATCGGCATCCCCGACACGCTGCTGCGCAAGCCGAGCAAGCTGACGGCGCAGGAGTTCGACATCTTCAAGCAGCACGTGGCCCTGGGCGACGCCATCGTTCGCGACGTCCCGGACGTCGAGCTGGTGCGGGCCGGGATCCGCCATCACCACGAACGGTGGGATGGAGAGGGGTACCTTGACGGCCTCGAGGGCGAAGCCATTCCCTTCCTGGCGCGAATCCTGGCGGTCGCCGATGCCTTCTCCGCGATGACCACCACCCGGCCATACCGTCGGGCACTCCCGATCGAAGAGGCCCTGAAGCGGCTTGGCGACGGTGCCGGCACGCAGCTCCAGGAGAACCTCGTGGCCGCCTTCATCGAAGGGATCGAGACGGCAGCCGATGCTCCACTGCCGGGTGAGCCGCAGACCGGCCTCTGGCGACCCACGCTCCAGGTGGCCTGACGTGCGACGCTGGCTGGCCGGGCTCGCAGTGGGCGTGGTGGTTGCGGCGCTGCCCGGCGTCGTCGTTGCGGCTTTGAACTGGAGCCTGGCCGTCTCGCCACAGACGGCGACCCAGGGCCAGCTCACCACCTTCTCCCTGACGGCGACCAACAACGACAACTCGAGCAAGCTCGGCTGCCTGGAGGTCGATCTCCCGCCGAGCTTCACCAACGTGTCGGTTAACAACACGTCGAGTGACCCGATGACCAACAGCGGCGACTGGGACGCGGTCGCCTCTGGGAACAACGTGGTCGTGGACGCCGACACCAGTTCGGACCGGCTGGACCAGGGGGAGTGGGTCACGTTCACGATCGTCGCGCGTCCCACGGCGGCTGGCACCTTCAGCTGGACCAACCATGCGCATGCCAGCTCAAGCTGTAACAATCAGCCCTGGAGTGGACCGGCCTTAACGATCACGGTCAATCCGACCTCCACGCCGACACCGGCCCCCACGGCCACACCGGCGCCGACCGCGGCGCCGACGGCCACGCCGCCGCCAACTCCTGCGCCGACGGCGACTCCGCAACCGGTCGTTACCCCGGTTGCCACTCCCCGGGCCACTGCCTCGCCCACCTCCGGACCGAGCGTCCCGCCGATCACCGAGAGCCCCACTCCGACGGCCGAGCCGACGGTCACCCCCGAGCCATCAGTCTCGGTCCGTCCGTCGACGCCAGTGCCGGCGCCCTCGCCCGCCGGGACCGGCACTGGTGGCCCGAGCGGCATGCGCATGGCGCCGCTGAGCGATGCGGCCGACGGAGCTACGAACGACCTCGACATGGGTCTGAACATCCTCGCCATGCTGGATGGGCCGTTCGTGTGGTTCGTGCCGGGCGCCACCGTGGGGCTGCCTGGTTTGCTGGTGATTGCCTTCGTCGTGTTGCAAGGCGTGGGCGCCCTGGCCTGGATCCCCGCCATGAAGCGTCTGGGTGGGGACGACCGCAGGAACAACCGGCCCCGCCCGACGCTGACCTAGGGCGGCGGCAGGCCTCAGCCGAGCGGAGTCGCGGGGTCCCACTCCTCCAGGCGGCGGCGCACATCGGCCAGGAAGTTGCCGACCTGTGCCCCGTCGAGCACGCGATGGTCGAATGAGCAGGTCATGTTCATCATCGGCCTGATGGTGATCACGTCCTCACCCTCCACCGTGACCACCACCGGTCGCTTGACGATCGCCTCCATCGAGAGGATGGCGACCTCCGGGGTGTTGATGATGGGCATGGATGAGACCGATCCGAACCAGCCGGTGTTGTTGACCGTGAACGTGCCGCCCTGGATCTCGTCGAGCCGCAGCTTGTTGGTGCGGGCTCGGGCCGCGAGGTCCTGGATCCGATGGTTCACGCCGCTGATGCTGAGCTGGTCGGCGTTGGCGATGACCGGTACCAGCAGGCCGTTGTCGACCGCCACTGCGATGCCGATGTTCATGGCCTGCTTCAGGATGATCCGGTCCTCGGCGAACTGACTGTTGAGGGTCGGGTGCAGGCGCAGCGTCTCGGTCACCGCCTTGATGACGGCGGCCACGTAGCTGATGCCGACCCCTTCGCGGGCGCTGTAGGCGGCCTGGTTAGTCTCGCGCCAGCGCACGACGTTGTGCATGTCCACCTCGACCACCGTGTAGGCGTGGGGGACGGTCTGCTTGACGCGGGTCATCTTGGCCGCGATCCCCTTGCGCATCGCCGTGAGGGGCACTTCCATGTCGCCGCCGGTGGGAGCGGGGAGTGGCGGCGGCGCGGCATACGCCGGCGCGGGAGCGGCGGCCGTGGCTGCAGGAGCGGGGGCTGAGGCGGCAGGAGGGGCAGCGGGCGCCTCGGCCATGGGAGCAGGCGTCGGGGCAGACGGAGCCGGTGCCGGCGGGGGGGCCACGGCATCGACCAGTGCGGCCGGGACCGGATTTTCGGCCGTCGCCGGGACCGACGGCGCGGCCGGCGTCGCGGTAGCACCCTGCGCCACGAAGGCGAGGACGTCATCGCGCGTGACGCGTCCATCGGCGCCGCTGCCATGCAGCTGGCTGACATCGATGCTGTGCTCGCGGACGAGTCGACGGACCGCGGGGGTCATGCGCATGGCGCCGTTGGTCGCTGACGCGTCCGGCTGGGCCGTTGAACTTGGAGCCGCGGGCGGAGCGACCGAGACCGGCGTGGGCGTGGCCTCAGGTCCAGGTGCCGCCACCGGCTCCGGGGCGGGAGCGGGCGCTGGCGGCTCAGGGGTGGGTTCGGGTTCAGGCTCGGGCGCAGGCTCGGGCGCAGGCTCGGGCTCGGGTTCGGGCGCAATCACGGCCTGGGGGGCGGCGACCGGCTCGGATCCTGCGACGGCAGCGGCGGGGGCCGCGGCAGCGGCGGGGGCAGGAGCTGCGGCCGCGGGAGCAGGAGCAGCGGCCGCGGGAGCAGGAGCGGCGGCAGCGGCAGCGGGAGCCTCAGCGCCGGCGCCACCAGTCTCGATCTCGGCTAGCGGGGTCCCGACCTTCACGGTCTGCCCGTCGCCCACGATGATCTTGGTCACCACTCCGGCGACCTCGGCCGGGACCTCGGCGTTGACCTTGTCGGTGACGACCTCGAAGAGCGGGTCGTACTGCTCGACCCTGTCGCCCTCCTTGACCAGCCAGCGCTCGATCGTCCCCTCTGTGACCGACTCGCCGAGCTGCGGCATCTTGATGGTGGTTGCCATGTGCGTCAGGGTAGCCGATTCAGTACGCGGCCAGCTTGCGAGCCGCCGCGACGATCTTCTCCGGGTTGAGCATGTACCACTCTTCCAGGTTGTGGTGGAACGGCACGCCCGGCACCTCAGGGCCTGCAAGGCGCGTCACCGGCCCGTCGAGGTGCTCGAATGCCTCCTCGGCGATGATGGCGGCGATCTCCGCCCCGAAGCCACCGAAGCGGTTTGCCTCGTGGACTACCAGCGCCTTGCCGGTCTTGGTCACCGACGCCAGCACCGCCGCGGTGTCGAGCGGGCGCAGCGTGCGCAGGTCGACCACCTCGGCCTCGACCCCGTCCTCGCGGGCGAGCGTCTCCGCCGCCTCGAGGGCGCAGAAGCGCATGTAGCCATAGCAGAAGATCGACAGGTCCTTGCCCGGCCGCGCGACGTCGGCCACGCCGATCGGCACCACGTGGTCGCCATCGGGTACCTCGGCCTTGAAGAGGCGGTAGGTCTTCTTGTGCTCGAAGAACATGACCGGATCCGGGTCGCGGACCGATGCCTTGAGCAGCCCCTTGGCGTCGGCCGGGGTGCCCGGCGCGACCACCTTCAGGCCGACCGTGGCGGTGAAGTAGGTCTCGTTGCTCTGTGAGTGGTAGAGGGCGCCGTGAACCCCGCCGCCGTACGGCATGCGGATCACCATGGGCAGTCCGAAGGCGTTGTTGGACCGATACCGCATCCGGCTGATCTCGCTCACGATCTGGTTGAAGGCCGGGTAGGAGAAGTCGGCGAACTGCATCTCGGCGATCGGTCGCAGGCCGTAGATGGCGGCGCCCGCCGCAGCCCCGGCGATCATCGCCTCGCTGAGCGGCGTGTCGAGGACGCGCTTGCCGCCGTACTTGGCGAACAGGCCCTCCGTGGCGCCGAAGACGCCACCCTTCTTGCCGACGTCCTCGCCCAGGACCATCACGTTCGGGTCGCGCTCCAGCTCCTCGTCCATCGCCGAGCGGATCGCCTCCAGGATGTTCAGCTCGGCCATCAGTCGGCCTCCTCGGCGTAGACCCAGCGTTCCGCGCTGGCGGGGTCGGGATCGGGTCGCGCCTCGGCCCGCGCCGAGGCGGCGTTGATCTCTGCCTTGATCTCGGCGCGGAGCCTGTCGTCCTCCTCGGTCGTCAGCAGGCCGGCGGCCAACAGGCGATTGGCAAAGAGCATGATCGGGTCCTGCTCCTTGAGCTTCTCAACCTCGGACGGGTCGCGGTAGCGGCGCTGGTCATCGTCCGATGAGTGGCTGGTCAGGCGCACCACCACGGCCTCGATGAGGGTCGGCCCCTCCCCTCGTCGCGCACGGTCGTGGGCCTCTTTGGCGGCCGCGTAGCAGGCGAGCGGATCGCCGCCGTCGACGGTCACGCCGGGGAAGCCGTAGCCGTTCGCCCGCGCCGCCACGGAGAGCCCGCCCACCTGCTGCGCCAGTGGCACGCTGATGGCATAGCCGTTGTTCTCGCACACGAAGATGACCGGCAGCTTGTGCACGCCGGCGAAGTTCATCGCCTCGTGGATCTCGCCCTGGTTGCTCGTCCCCTCGCCGAACGAGGTGAGCGCCACCACGTCCTCGCCCCGCACCCAGGCGCCCATCGCGATGCCGACCGCATGGAGCACCTGGGTCCCCACGGGAGAGCTGAGCGAAACGATGTTGTAGCGCGCGGCGCCGTAGTGGCCGGGCATCTGCCGCCCGCCGGAGCTGACGTCGTCGCCCTTGGCCAGGTGCGCGGTGACGATATCCTCGGCGGTCATGCCGAACGTCAGCGCCGAAGCGATGGACCGATAGAACGGAGCCATCCAGTCGACGTTGTGGCGCATCGGCCAGGCGGTCGCCACCTGCGCCGCCTCGTGCCCCTGGCCGGAGATGATGAAGGCGATCTTGCCGGCCCGCTGCATGAGCCACATCCGCTCGTCGACCGCACGCGCCAGGATCATGTGGCGGTACATGGCCAGCACGTCGTCATCGGTCAGGCCCAGGGCCCGATGCCCGAGATCGACCGCCTCCTTGGTCTTGGCCATTGCCGTCTCCTCTCCTAGACGTGGATCGCTGCGCCGTCGACGGCGAGCGCCGCCTCGACCAGCACTTCGGTCAGGGTTGGGTGCGCGTGGACCGACATCGCGATCTCGGCGGTGGTCCCTTCCAGCAGCCGCGCCAGGGTCGGCTCGGCGAGCAGGTCGCCGGCGTGCGGGCCGATCAGGTGAGCGCCCAGCAGGAGGCCGGTGTCGGCATCCGCGATGAGCTTGGCGAAGCCGTCGATCTCGCCGACGATCGTCGCCTTGCCGAGGGCGCGGAACGGGAACGAGCCGACTTTGACCTTGTGACCGGCCTCGGTAGCCTGGGCCTCGGTCATGCCGACCGAGGCGATCTCGGGGCGGCAGAAGGTGACGCGCGGCATGAGGTCCATCCGCACGGGCTCCGGATTGTGCCCGGCGATCGTCTCGACCGCCACCACCGCTTCGTGGCTGGCCACGTGGGCCAGGGCATACCCCGGCACGATGTCGCCGATGGCGTAGAGGTGCGGCACGCCGGTCTGCATGAATCCATTGACGATCACGAAGCCGCGCTCCATCTCGACGCCGGGGATCTTGTACAGGCCGATCTCCTCGGTCACAGGGCGGCGGCCGACGGCGACCAGGATGATGTCGGTTTCGACCTCGACCCGCGAAGCGCCATCACGCCCCTCGATCGCGAAGTGCAGCCCGGTTTTGGTGCGCTCGATCGTCTCGGGGTTGATGGTCGAGGAGGCGTAGATCTTCATGTCGCGCTTCTTGAAGATCCGGTTCAGCTCCTTGCTGACGTCGGGATCCTCGAGCGGCACGATCCTGTCGAGGAATTCGACCAGGTGCACCTGCGCTCCCAGGTCGGTGTACAGGCTCGCCCACTCGACGCCGATGGCGCCGGCGCCAACGATGGCGACCCGGCGCGGCACTTCCTCGCGCAGCAGCGCCTCGTCGGAGGTGATGATCAGCTTGCCGTCGATGTCGAGGCCGGGCAGGCTGCGTGGCGCCGATCCGGTGGCCAGGATCAGGTCGTTGGCGGTGGCGTCCACCTCGCCCGACTCGCCGCCCGACACATGGACGCTGGTCGGGCCGGTCAGCGTGCCGGTGCCGCGGAGCACGGTCACGCCGTTCTTCTTCATCAGGAACTCAACCCCCTTGACGTGCTTCTCGACGACGGCATCGCGCCGGCGGCCGAGGGCCGGGTAGTCGAGCGTGATCCCCTCGGACCCGGCGAGCCCGAATTCCGCGCCCTGCCGCGTGACGCGGTGCAGCAGGTCGGCGGTCTCGAGCATCGCCTTGGTGGGGATGCAGCCACGGTTGAGGCAGGTGCCGCCCATCTTGTCCCGCTCCACCAGCCCCACCTTCAGGCCGAGCTGCGCGGCCCGAATCGCGCCGACATAGCTCATCCCGCCGCCCAGGATCAGCAGGTCGAAGTGCTGGGCCTCGCTCATGCGAGGGGGACCGGCCGCTGCAGCGACCGTCCCTCGTGGGCGACCATGAGTGCGCGCCAGTCGTCGGAGATCGGTGTCGGCTTCTCGATCCTGTAGTCGAAGGCGACCAGGACGCATTCCGAACGCGCCAGCTGGCGGTCGTCCTGGTTGGTGATCAGGTGCGACATGCCCAGGCTGGTACGCCCGATCCAGTCGACCCGGCTCCCCACGTGGACCGTGTCGCTGAACATCACCTGCGAGAGGTAGTCGATCTTGAGCATGGCCAGGATGAAGGGCATGCTCACCGGATCGGCGCCCGTGCCGAGCACGTCGCGCAGGTAGAGGACGCGGCCCTGCTCCACGTAGGTGGCGATCACCGCGTTGTTGACGTGGCCGAATGGGTCGAGGTCGCCGAGGCGCACCTCGAGGCGCGTACGGTGGCGAAAGTCATCTGTCACGGGAACGGGATTCTACAACGGGCCATCGGCGAGTTGGTGCTCAGAGGGCTTCGCCGATGCGGGCCACCAGGGCCGCCAGCAGGCTCGTCCGGGGCACGACGCTGGTGAGATCGACCCACTCGTCGACCGAATGATCGTCCCCGCCGACGGGCCCGAGCCCGTCCAGGCTCGGCAGGCCAGCCGCGGAGGTCGTATTAGCATCGCTGGCGCCGCCGGTGGCTGCGTCGCGGACGGTGAACCCGAGCTCACCGGCGATGGTCGCCGCGAGGGCCGCCAGGCGTTCCGCGGCGGGAGTGCGCTCCATTGGCGGATGGTGCGCGGCGCGGGTCAGCTGCGCGGTGACGCCATCGAGGCCAGGATGCTCGACGATGCGCTGCACCTCGGCCGCGGCGATGTCGAACTCGGCCACGCTCGCCGCGCGCAGGTCGAGCTCGATCCGGCACTGCTCGGCCACAACGTTCGGGCGCGTGCCTCCGGCGATCACGCCCGCGTTCAGGGTGACGCTGGGCCATCGGCCGTTCAGCTCGTGGAGGGCGATCACCTGCCGAGCCGCCTCGAGGATGGCGCTGCGCCCCTTCTCCGGCTCGATGCCGGCGTGCGCAGCCCGACCGGTGAGCAGGATCTCGTAGTCGGCGATCCCCTTGCGCGCGCTCACGATGTCGCCGTTGGCGCGCGCGCACTCCATGACGAGAGCGGCATCGTGGTCCGCAGCCAGGCCGCGGATGAAGGGCGTGGAGAAGGGGGAGCCAATCTCTTCGTCGGGGTTGGCGACGAAGGTCACGTTCGGCCGTGCGCCGGTTGCCTGGAGTGCGGCAATGGCATGCAGCCCGGCCAGGAGGCCGCCCTTCATGTCGCTCACCCCGGGGCCAAGGGCGCGGTCGCCATCGGCCCTGAACGGGCGGGCGGCGGCGGTTCCTTCGCCGAAGACGGTGTCCATGTGACCGATCAGGAGCAGGCGCGGTCCGTCGCCCTCGATGTGACCGATGACCACGTCGCCGAGCGGGGGTTCGCCGCCGGCGGGGTGGTGCTGGTGGCGCTCGACCTGGGCCCCAAACCGGGTCAGCGCAGCGGCGACGAAGTCCGCCACCTGGTTGACGCCGGCGGGCGAGTACGAGCCGCAATCGATGTTGACGAGCTGCTCCAGCTCGGCCAGGTACCGCGCATGGCGCGCCTCGACGGCGGCGTGGAGGGCGGCGAGGTCAAGGTCGGACATCGGCGGCGAGTCTAGCCCTCCGAGTCCGATCGTATACTCCCGGCCATGCCGAACGACGAGCAGCCGCCGGCCGGGGTCGAGCTGCTCGAGCTGCGCGTCCTCGACGGTCCCAACCGCTTCTTCACGCGGCCCGCCGTCAAGCTCGACTTCGGAGCGGAGACCCCCGGCCTTGCCTCGGACGTCGCTGCCACCGCCGGACTGGCGGTGCGCAAGCTGCACGTGGCGTTGCACCTCCCCGCCCCACGCCTGGTCGTGCGGCCTTCGGCCGACCATTGTCGTGTCTCGCTCGCCTTCCCTTGGCGCCGCCGCGCGATCGCCCAATCGATCGCGGCTGCCGCCGCACGGATGGCGTTGGGGCTCTCCACCGAACGCAGGGAGATCTCCGCCTTGCGGGCGGTCGCGTCCGGCCCGCGACCGCAGCTGGTTCGCTCGCGTGTCCCCATCGTGGCCGTCACCGGCACGAACGGGAAGAGCACGACGACGCGCCTGATCGCCCACATCGCCGAATCGGCGGGGATGCGCACCGGGATGACCAACTCGGACGGCATCTACGTGCGCGGCGAGCTGCTCGAGGCGGGGGACTGGACCGGCTTCGGCGGTGCGGCGCGCGTGCTGGCCGAGCCGAACCTGGACCTGGCCGTGCTCGAGACGGCACGCGGCGGGATCCTGCTGCGCGGGATCGGCTATTCGGCCAACGACGTTGCGGTGGTGACCAACATCAGTGCCGATCACCTCGGCCTCCAGGGAATCGACACGCTTGAAGAGCTTGCCGACACCAAGGCCGCCGTGGTGCGCATCACGCGGCGCAGCGGCTGGGCTGTGCTCAACGCGGCCGACCCGCTGGTGTGGGCCATGCGGCGCGAGACGAAGGGACGCTGGTACCCATTCAGTGCCGATCCCGATGCCCCCCAGGTGGTGGAGGCGCTGGAGCGCGGCGGACGGGCAGCGGTCCTGCAGCGCGGCTGGCTGGTGCTGCTGGCCTCGGACCGCGCCCCGCGACGGCTTGCGCGCGCGGCCGATCTGCCGGTCACCTTCGCCGGGCTGTCGCACTACAACGTGGCCAACGCCCTCGCGGCGGCGGCGGCTGCCGACGCCCTGGGGATCGAGCCGGACCAGATCGCGAAGGGGCTCCGCAGCTTCGCCCAGGACAGCGCCGCCAATCCCGGGCGCCTGAACCTGTACGAGCGCGACGGGGTGCTGGCGCTGGTCGACTTCGCCCACAACGAGGCTGGGCTGGCGGGGCTCATCGATGTCTGCCGGGCGCTGGCGTCGGCGCCGGGACGCGGCCGCCGGGGCAAGGTCCGCCTGGCGGTCGGCACCGCCGGGGACCGGACCGATGAGATCCTGCACAGCCTGGGCGTCCTGGCGGGCGGGGCCGATGATGTGGTGATCTCCGAGAAGCGTCACTACCTGCGCGGGCGGGACCTCGAGGAGATGAACGAGATCCTCCGCCAGGGGATCGCGGACGGCGGCTACCCGACCGCGGTCGCGGCGATCGAGACCGAGCTGGGAGCGATGCAGACGCTCCTCTCCCGTTCCCGTCGCGGCGACATCGTGGCGGTGATGAGCCACCTCGAGCGTCCCGACATCTTCGCCTGGCTCGACGCGGAGGGATACAAGCCGGTCGATCTCGATCGGCTGCGTGAGATGGTCGGCTCCTAGCCGTCGACCTCGATGGCGATCATGTCCTCGTCGCCGGGGCCGGAGTCCGAGGACATGATCGGGGCGTTGCCGCCGTGCTGGCGGTGCTGCAGCTCTTTCCAGACGTCATTCGCATGGTCGACGCAGACCACCACCAGGTCTCCTTCGCGACCCATGTCAAGCGCGTAGCGGGTCGCCTCCAGCTCGTCGATCACCGTCTCGACGGTCTTGCAGCGCCCGCCGTCTGCCATGCCTGCTCGCACGCCGCGCTCGATCAGGGCCGCCGTGTCGCCACGCGGCCGCCCGCGGTTGTTGGTGTCCTCGCGCACGATGATCGTGTCGAAGTGGGCGGCGGCGATCCGGCCGAGCTCGACGATGTCCTCGTCGCGCCGATCGCCGGCGGTGGCCATCACCCCGATCCGCTGACCGGTGACCAAGGCTCGGCGCCCGCCGGGTGACGGCTCGCCGAGGCGATCGACGAAGTCGCCGAGGGCGGCGACTGCGGGCGGGTTGTGGGCGTAGTCGACGAGGACCCGGTAGCCATCGAGCTCGAACATGTTCAGGCGGCCCGGCGCCATGAAGTAGCTGGTGCTGAAGGTGCGCAGCCCCTGCCGGATGTCGTGCAGGTGCGCGCCGGCGGCCCACGCCGCGCCCGCCGCGGCCAGGGCGTTCTGTACATTCATCCGCGCGCGCCCTTCGAAGGTCGCCGGCAGCAGATGGGTCCAGACCAGCGGCATGCTCTTGCGCCCTTGCCGCAGCACGATCATCTCGCCGTTGCGGCCTGCCTCCACCGTGACGGCGCGTCGGCCGCGGCTCGCCTGGCGCCGGATCGCCTCGTTGTTGGGATCCATGCTGAAGTAGATGACCGCGCCGGAGCAGTGACGGCCCATCGCCCGGACGAGGGGATCATCGGCGTTCAGGACCGCGGTACCGTCGCGGGGAACCGCCTCGACCACCACCTGCTTGACGGCGGCCAGCTGGCGGATCGAGGTGATGCCCCCGAGGCCGAGGTGGTCGCCGGTCACGTTCAGCACCACCGCCACGTCGTTGCGATCGAAGCCCAGCCCCTCGCGCAAGATCCCGCCGCGGGCGACCTCGAAGACCGCCATCTCGACGTTCGGGTTCTGCAGCACGGTGGAGGCCGACTTCGGGCCGCTCATGTCGCCGCGCCGGATCAGGCGCCCGTCGACGCTGATCCCATCGGTGCTGGTCATGCCGACCTTGCGCCCCATCCCCTTGAAGATGTGGCCGATCATCCGGGTGGTCGTCGTCTTCCCGTTGCTGCCTGTGATCGAGATGATCGGGATCCGTGAGGCTGAACCCGGCGGGAAGAGCATATCGATCACCGGCTTGGCCACGTACTGCGCCTCGCCCTCGGTGGGGTTGGTATGCATCCGGAAGCCGGGAGCGGCGTTGACTTCCACGATCCCGCCGCCGGTCTCGCGCACGGGGACGCTGATATCGGGGCAGACGAAGTCGATGCCGGCGATGTCGAGCCCGACTACCCGTGCCGCCAGCTCGGCGATCTCCGCGTTCTCGGGGTGAATCTCCTCGGTGCGATCGATGCTGATGCCGCCAGTGCTCATGTTGCCGGTGCGCTTCAGGAAGATGCGCTCCTCGGCAGGCGGGACGTCGGTCATGCCGTATCCCTGCTCGGTGGCATAGCTGATCGACTCGGCGTCGATGCCGATCCGGGTCAGCACCTTCTCGTGGCCGATGCCGCGACGCGGATCGGCGTTGGTGATCTCGATCAGCTCGGCGAGCGAATGCTTGCCGTCGCCGTCGACGTGGGCGGGGATGCGCTGGGCCACGGCCCGCAGCACGCCACCGATCACCAGGCAGCGGTAGTCGTTGCCGGTCAGGAAGCTCTCGATGACGACGCCGCCGTTGCGCGATTCGCTGCGGGCGGCCCTGTAGCCGACGCGCACCGATGCCTCATCGGCGAGATTGAGCATCACGCCGCGACCGTGGTTGCCGTCGAGCGGCTTGACCGCCACCGGATAGCCGATCTTCACCGCGGCGGCGACCGCCTCGTCCTCGTTGCGCGCGATGCCGGCATGCGGCACGGGCACGCCGGTCCCCGCCAGAAGCTGGTTGGTGAGCTTCTTGTCGGACGCGATGTCGACGCCCAGCGAGCTGGTCTGCGAGGTCATGGTCGCGCGGATCCGCTTCTGGTGGACGCCATGGCCGAGCTGCACGAGCGACTGGTCGTTGAGGCGGATCCACGGGATGTCGCGCAGGCTGGCCTCGTCCAGCAGCGCCTGGGTCGATGGTCCGAAGGCCGCTCGCTCGGCGAGGCGCACGAGCTGCTCGAACTCGGCGGCCAGGTCGAAGTCGCGGATCGGCTCGACCAGGTGGTTGACGAGCCGCACGGCGAGCCGGCCGGCGGCGAGGCCGACGCTCTCCTCGGCGTAGGAGTAGACGACGTGGTAGCGCCCCGGCTCGCCGGTGCCGCGTGTCTTGCCGCGTCCGACCTCGGTGCCGGCGTCGCGCTGGAGCTGGAGCGCGACGTGCTCGGCCACGTGGCCCACCCAGGTGCCGTCCTTCAGCCGCTTGACGAATCCGCCGGGGCGGCCGGTGGAGCAGGAGTGCTGGCCGACCCCCGGCAGCCAGGAGAGGAGCCCCTCAGTGAAGCCGGGGATCAGGTTGGTCGGGAACTGCTCGAGCACGCCCAGATCGACGACGAGCTTGATCGCCGGCTCATAGCTCCAGTAGTTCGGTCCGCGGTAGACGCGTGTCTCGATGACCCGCAGCGTGCCGCGCGGCTTGCCCGCGGGCGCGGCCGTCTTCGCTGCCGCAACCTTCTTCGATCGCGCCGTGGCCGGACCCTTGGCGCGGGCCTCGGTCATTCGCTCGCCTCTTCATCGCGCTGGGTGCGCAGCGCCCGACGGCGCGCGCGCTCCGGAGCACTATCGTCCGCGCCCTCGGCGGCGACGCGCCGGATGAGGCGCCGCGCCTGGAAGCCGGCGGCCTCGAGATGGGCCTGCTGTCGATCGGTGAGGTGCACCGCGCGCAGTGGCGGCAGCAGTCGCCGGCGCCGCAGGTCGAAGCGATAGCCGCTCGGCAGCGAGTGCAGGATCACGCCGCTGACCATGATCGGCTTGTGCCGCTTGACCTCGTAGGCATCGGTTTCGAGCCTGGCGGGGTCGAGGATGGTGACCGATCCCTTGCCGATCACCTCGAGCACGCCCGACGGGCTGACG
>JBBQGI010000024.1:0-16277 GCA_038322875.1 Candidatus Limnocylindria bacterium
TTCCAGCTCTTCTTTGCCGGCGGCGCGGCGACCCAGAGCAGCATCGGTACACCGCCGACTGGCTGCTTGATCCAGCGCCGGATGGCGGCATCGCCGGTGATGAACGGTGCAAAGAGCGTCTCGTGCTGGCGAACGATCTGACGCGAGGCCGATGACGACGCGATTGCGAGGAGCGAACCAACCTGCTTCACCTCCCAGCTCCGCTCACGGGCGACGTTCGGCGCGACTCGCCGCTTGACGTTCATCGAGCCGAACATCTCCTGGAGATCGGTCAGCACCGTCTTGACCTCGATGATCAGGAGTGTCCGGGTGGCGGGGTGGTAGGCGAGGAGATCCATCCGCCCGCGATCGCCATAGTGATTGAAGCTCGCCTCCGGCTCGACGATCCAGCCGCACGCGGTCACGAGCGCCGCGAGCTGCTCGACGATCATCGCGTGCTCTTCGTCGATCGTCCGCGCGAGATCACCGCCTCGCCCGAGGACGACGATGTCCACCTGGAGCTCGAACGCCGCGGCGTACTTCCGAACGAGCTCGAGGGATGCAGTCCCAACCAGCCCGTGTTCAATCTTCTGCGCAATCTTGCGCGAGATGCCGGCTTCGGCCGCCGCATCCTCCTGGCGCCATCCCTTGCGCACCCGCAGAAGCCGGAACAGGCGACCAACCTGCTGATCTTTCATGGACCGATGATCCACATCGGTCATTACCGGTTCCTTACCGGCCGCCTATCGCGTGGACGAAGCGCCTCGTCCGCGTAATGGGTCCCGCGGGCGGCGTTATCTCGGGATCCGCCCCACGCCTTCCCGTAATGGGTCCTGCGGGAGTCGTTATCTCGGGATCCGCCCGTGTATCGGTCAATTCTTGGAGATAACGCATCCCAGAAGGACCGGTATCGCGGTGAGCAGCTGCTTTAGGGAGATAACGGGTCCAACGGGGAGCATTAACCGCGCGTCAGTACCCGTAGCCCCCGGTGGCGGACGCCGATGCCGACGCGCTCGCCGACGCCGAAGCGCTCGCCGACACCGAAGCGCTCGCCGACGCCGAGGCGCTCGCCGACGCTGAAGCTGAAGCCTTGAGGGGCTGCCCCTCCGCACCAGCCGCGAACCACTGGCCGCCGATGCCTTCGCCCTTGACGTCACCCGCTGCCTGGTCCGCGCTGTAGTAGTAGAGCGGATGGCCGCCGAAGGTGACCTGCTGCGCACCGTCGTCGCGCGTGATGGTGTGCAGCCACTCCGCGGTCACGCCGGTGCCGGCGACCGCCTCGCTGCCCGCCGGAAGCGTCAGCGGTGGCCATGTCTCGACGCACCCGGCGTTGCAGGCGCTCTTGGCATCGGTGTCCTTCATGAACATGTAGAGGGTCTTGCCGCCCGCGCCGGTGATGACGTTGCCGATATCGGCCTTGGCGACCGCCAGGGTGGGTCCTCCAGCAGCAGCGCTCGAGCCCGATGCAGTTGCGCCGCCTCCCGCCCCACGGCTGCAGGCGGCCAACAGCACCGCGGCGATTCCGATGGTGAGCAGGCTTGATGAACGGCGTATCGGTCGATGCATGCGATTCACGATGTCCTCTTCACGCGCGTGCGGCTCTCATGCGTTCAGATACGCCTCCGGATACGCCATGGCCACACGAGCCGTTGACAGAGGGCCGACGATCATCGCAAAGCGCAGGAGAGAAGGAGCCGAGATGGAATCTGGCGAAGATGCGGGATCCGGCACACGGGAGCAACCGTGGCGCCTCAAGACGCCGAGCGGTTCCAGCGACTATGAGATGTACCGCGACGAGGCCGCCGAACCGCCTGCGCTCGTCTGCCAGGTGGGCAGCACGCAGCTCCGTTACCAACTGCGCTGCCTCGATGATTTGCACGCCATGCTCAAGCAGCATGGTGACTGGATGCCACTTGGCAGCGCCGACGAGCAGAAACCGGCGGCCTATGGCACTGTCGAGGCTTGGGCTCGGTCGCAGGAGAATCCGGTTGGTGGCTGGTACGGTCTGCGCAACGGCTACCGCGGCCGATTCGCCATGTACGTACCACCCCTGATGGAGCTGCTTGGCATGGCTGAGGTCGAGCACAACGCCCGCAACAACCGGATGCGCGCCATCTGAGCTCGCTTTCGAGCCCGATTCAAAATGGCCGGTGGATAACTCCAGCATCGGGCTGCAAAGTTGTGGATAACAGGGGTTGCCTGAACGCACCGGCGGCTGGCATGCTGAGGGCGTCCCGAAGGGGCAGCTGGCAGTACCGGAGATGACATCAACGGTCGCCGCGGTTCCTTCGGGGCACTTCCATGTCCGGCGCTGGCTGCCGATGGACCGGTCAGGGTGAGGCTGATAAGATGCCGTCCCACCCATGGTGGACGGTCGGGGCGTGGCGCAGCTTGGTAGCGCGCGTCGTTCGGGACGACGAGGTCGGAGGTTCAAATCCTCTCGCCCCGACCAGCCAAGCCCTTGCTCGGCGTTCGAGCTTGGATGCATGCCAAACGCTCGGTTCGGGGGCCGCGGCGTTCAGCTCATCTCGCACCGGCCTTCCTCAACGTCCCCTGAGGGTTCAGCCCGGCTGGTTGTGACACGCGGCGTCACAATTGCCACAGAGCAGCTGGGCCCGTCCGGTTCACGTTCGAGGGCACTGAGACGTTGGAGGACGGAGATGGATGAGACGGGCAGCCGGGTTCGTGACGAGCGATCGGTTGTGCTGGAACTGTCGGAGGACGGCTGAGGACTTCGACCCAGCACCCCCACGGGTTTGGCGCAGTCGTGATCCTCAGGCAAGCCCACGCCCCCACGAACTGCCGGTGACGAAGCTTCGGGGCCTTCTGGATCGGGATGGCGCGCGCGCCCTCGCGGGTGACCTCTTCTTCGAGCGTGGCCAGCGCTATGCGGCCGAGGGCCGGGTGCGGGCCGTCCATGAGGACGAGAACGACCATCTCCGGGACCGTGTCGGGCAGCCACGACTACGAGGTCCGCATCTGGGTCGAGGACGACGATCTGGAATTCGCATGCGACTGTCCGATCGGCGTGGACAGCGAATTCTGCAAGCACCTGGTCGCGCTGGCGATCGCCTGGCTCGACCAGCCCACAGATCGTCCGAAGACAAGAGCGCCCGGTGCCGGAACTCCTCGCGACCGGCCGAAACCGATCACGATGACCGATGTGCGGGCGTACCTCGATGCCCAGGATCATGGGACGCTCATCGAGATGATCCTGGCCCAGGCCGATCACGATGAGCGCCTGCGCCAGCGATTGCTCACGAGGACGGCGATGACGGCGACGGCTGGGGCGGATGCTGGCCAGATCCGACGCGCGATCGACCAGGCCGTCCGGGTCCACGGCTTCGTCGAGTACGCGGGTGCCTATGACTACGCCCGCGGCATTCACGATACGGTCGATCTCGTGGAGGGTCTGCTCCGTGATGGGCAGTCGGCCGCGGTCATCGAGCTGTGCGAGCATGCCCTGCGCCGCGTCGAGCGGGCGATCGAATCGGTCGACGACTCTGATGGCGAGCTGGGCGGTCTGCTCGAGCGCCTACAGGAGCTCCACCTCGCCGCCTGCCGAGTCACCAAGTCTGATCCCGAAGAGCTGGCCGCGCGACTCTTCGCATGGGAGCTGACCAGTGAGTGGGACATGTTTCACGGCGCCGCCGAGACGTATGGTGACGTTCTCGGCGTGGCCGGGGTGGGGACCTACCGGCGGCTGGCCGAAGCCGAATGGGCCAAGGTGCCAGCGTTGAGACCCGGCTCGGCGCGCCTTTCCTACGCCAGTCGGCGATACCGGATCACGTCGATCATGGAGTCGCAGGCTCGGGCAGCGGGTGACGTGGACGAACTCGTTGCCATCAAGAGCCGCGACCTCTCGGTCGCATATCACTTCGTCGAGATCGCGCAGATCTATGTCGATGCCGGGCGCGACCATGAGGCGCTCGACTGGGCGGAGCGCGGCGTTCACGCCTTTCCGACCGAGACGGATGGCCGGCTGCGTGAGTTTCTGGCCCAGCTCTATCACGGCCGTACCCGTCACGACGAGGCGATGGACCTCATCTGGGCCGAGTTCGTCGAGCACCAATCGCTCGAGCGTTACCAACTGCTGAAGTCTCACGCCGACCGCATCGATGCCTGGCCGGCCTGGCGGACGCGGGCGCTCGAGGCCACCCGTGCGTCGATCGTCGAAAAACAGTGTACGGCTCGACCGATCCGCCACAGGTGGGAGACCATGCTGGATGGGTCGCCGCTGGTGCGCATCTACCTGTGGGAAGGTGAGTTGGAACCTGCCTGGCAGGAGGCGGTGGCGCTCGGCTGCTCCGATGCGCTCTGGCACGAGCTCGCCGTCACACGTGAAACGGACCACCCGGCCGATGCGCTGCCGATCTACCAGCGAGAGGTGAACGCACTGCTCGAGATGAAGCGCAACGACGCATACGAGGCGGCCGTCAAGCTCCTCGGGCGCATCCTCACGCTGATGATCAGGCTCGGCACCGAGCGTGACTTTCCGACCTACCTCGCCTCGGTGCGAGCGGCTCACGGACGGAAGCGGAACTTCACAAAGCTGCTCGACAAGGCGCGATGGTGACCCGATCACGCTGGTTGCCCAGCCATGGCACAATGAGGCCACTTATTCGCTACAGGACCTGACGCATGCGAGCAGCGATCGCACCCGCCTACGCTGACGAGGTGGCGCGCCTGCGCGAGGTGGGCCATCTGTCCGATGCCGATATCGCGGCGGCCACCGGAGCGGAACGGAGCACCGTCGGCGCCTGGCTGCGCCGCCAGCGACGGCCGAGCGGGATCCGGGCACAGCGGGTGGTCGAGCTGTCGTCGATCGTGGAGCGTCTGGCGCGCGTCATCCAACCGAGCTATGTACCGGTGTGGCTGCGCAAGCCGCTGGCCGCGCTCGACGACGAGGCGCCGATCGACCTCATCCGCCAGGGGGACTACCGGCGCGTGGCCAAGCTGATCGGCCAGCTCGAGATCGGTAGCCCCGCGTAATCTCAGTGCCGCTCGATGTCGAGCCCTGCCGGGTACGTGGCATCTGGTGGCGCCACGTCGTGTTCGGCGGAGACATCTGGTACTGGCCCGATCCGGTGCCGGATGGGCGCTGGCAACGCGGTGAGGTGATCGGCGCCTTCTATGCAGCCGACAGCGAGGAGACGGCCTGGGCCGAGTGGTACCGCGCCCTGTCGGAGCTCGGCATCCCGCCGGCGCAGGCGCTCCCGCGTGACCTGTGGCGCCTCCGGGTTGATCTCCAGCGCGTCGCCGATCTTTCCACGCCCGCCCGCCTCGAGCGCGTCGGGCTGCGGCCCCCGCGTCCCGTGCGATCCGACTGGCCGGCCTTCCAGGAGGTCGGTCACCGGTTGGCTGCCGAAGGCTGGGCCGGCATCCGCTATCCCTCCGCCGGCCAGCCACAGCAGGGCGGCGCCTTGGCCATCTTTCGATTGGGCCGACTGATCGCTGGCGTCTCGCCCATCCCACCCCCGCACCGGCAGGTTGAGCCGCCGCCGGTCCCGCGCGGGATGCGCACCTCAGCTTCGCGCCGCATCACGCTGTCTCGTGAGTCCACCGTTCTGCCCCTCGCACCGCGCACCGCAGCCTATACACGGGGACATTCGGTTGGGCGTCGGAGGTTCGAGTCCTCTCGCCCCGACCATTCGCAAAGTCCATCCAGAGCCGCAGGGCGACGAGGCCCGCCGGCGACGGCCTCGGACGGCCACGTCTGCGGGCCATGGAGCGGAGGCGCCTGACTCCGGACCTGCGCATAACGAAACCGCCCCGGCAATGAAGCCGGGACGGCTGATGTGGCCACGCGCACAGGGCCGGCGGGTAGGCCGACCGGCCGCGCAGCGCGGCCTGCGAGCCTGCGCTCAGGCAGCGACGGGAACGCCGCGGAAGAGGGCCAGGTCACCGATCGAGGTGGTCACCAGGCGAACGCGGTCGGCGATGTTGTCCTTGACCCAGGTCGCAGCCATGCCGGCCGACTTCTGAGCCGCGTCGCGAGTCTCCCAGGTGCTCAACGCGATTCGCGGGGCCGATAGCGTCACCTCCTGCGCGAGGCCGCCGAACTGTCGATGCAAGACGCCGCGCTGATCCTTGACGCGGACCTCGCGGTGCGCTACGGGAAGCGCACCGGCACCGCTTTCGCCGGCATCGTCGCCGGTCCCAACAAGGTGATGCGACGCGTCGCTCGCCGCGACCTGATCACCTGGGACGCCGATGCCCGTGGGTATCGGATGGACCCACTCGACGCGGAGATCGTCCTGGAGCGCTGGCCTGGGCCGTAGCTTCTCGTGTAGCTCGATCGGTTCGTCCGCACTGCGTGCGGCGGCACCCGCTGATCCAGCTCGAACCGATACGGGTGTCCGATGCCGAAGGGACGGTGGCGGATCACGCGCCGTCCACGGGCGCCACGGCGACGCCCAGTTCCAGGGCCAGCGTCAGGTACATCGCGTGCGACCACAGCAGCGGGGTCGCCACAGGTCCCCAGCGCCCGATCCAGCCGTCGCGAGCCACCGGCGCGAGGAGGTGGTCGTCGATCTGCTCGGGCAGCTCGCCTTCCGGCGTCGCCTGCTCGGCGATCCACTCCAGCTCGACTCGGGCCTCGTCAGTGCGTCCGAGGCGCGCGTAGTGCCAACCAAGGAAGGCGGCGAGAATCAGCCATTGACCGCCGCCGTAGTACGAGTCGCCGGCGTAGCGATGCACGCCGCCGCCGTGGACCAGGGTGGCCTCGATCTCGGCAACCGTCGCTCGCATCAGAGGCTCATCGGCGTCGAGCACCCCGAAGGGCGTGGCCGCCGCGATCAGGCTGGCATCCACGGCATCGCTGCCCAGCCACTTCGTCAGGTGGCCGGCACGCCGGGCCTCGCCGAGGATGCGCTCGCGGACGTGCTCGGCCGTCTCGGCGAACGCGGCGCGCCGCTCGGCCGCAAGCCCTGCCCAGCCGGCCGCTGCCCGCAGCCCCGCACACAGTGCGGCAAGAGTCGAGGTGTGCACGTGGTTGGGGTGCTCTTCCCACCAGTCGTAGCTGGGGTGATCCCAGAAGCACGCCGCGTAACGCGCCGACAGTTCGGCGCCGGCCAGGTAGGGCTCCACCGGTCGGGCGTGGCGTCGGGCGTGGGCGTCGACGGCCCACAGCCAGGCCCCGTAGCCGTCGAGCTGGAAGTCGGGCCAGTCCTCGCCGGTCTCGCCGCCCTCCAAGGTGTATCGGGTCGGCAGGAACTCGGCATCGCCGATTGGCTCACCGGTCGCATGGCGCGCGATGAGGTGCTCGATCTGCTCGCCGCGCGCGCGGAGCACCCGGGCGCACCAGCCGAAAAAGGCCTCCGCCGACCCGATGTCGCCCGCTCGGCTCATGGCGTCGGCGATGAAGGCGCCGTCACGCAGCCAGCTGTAGCGGTAGACGGGGAAGGACGGCGAGGCGAGATACGCCCCGCCCGGGGCCTGGTTGGCGCGGATGATGGCTACGCTGCGCTCGGCGAGCGCGCGCAGGCGCGGCAGGTCAGTGACGGTCATCGGTCTCTCGGTAGCTGTGCGTGGCAGACGAAAACCCGTCTTGCCCCGGCAATGCCTTACTTGAGCAGCGCGTCGACCTGCTGCGCCGCGCCGTTCAGGGCATCCTGCACCTATTTCTGGCCGCTCTGGGCCGACTCGAGCGCCAGAGCGACACGGTCGCAGCCTTGTGCCAGCCGCGTTGGCCGACCATCAGCGATCTGCCGCCGCGACTGCGGCCGTCTCGTGGAGCTCGCCACTTCAGGGGCCGATCGGCCGCCGAGGCGCTCACGCACGGCATCTTCCGGCTGACGCTCATAGAGCGGGGCGGTGAAGGTCGCGCGTAGCACGAGCGCCGCCGCGCCGCGCGCCCATTTGGCATCGTCCCAGGGGTCGACCTCGACCCGGACGGCCCGAAGTGGAGGAAAGACGGCTGCTCGCAGCGCTTGCTCGAAGGTCGGAGCGAGGTGCCGCCATGCTTGGGTCCCCTCGCCACTTACCAAGATGAGCTGCGGGCTGAGGACGTTGACGAGTCCACCCACCGCCCGGCCCAGCAGTCCGCCCGCACGCGCGTAGATCGCCTGGGCGGCCGCGCTGCCAGCATTGGCCCGTTCACCCAGCGTCCCCACCGGATCTGGGTCGTCGGCTGGAACCACGCCAGCAACGACCGCCTCGCGTGCCAGAGCCGGGTCGGCCACGAAGGCCTCCAGACACCCGCGCTTGCCGCACTCGCATGCGGGCCCGTCGTCCACGACCGGCAGATGGCCGAACTCGCCGGCGCCGCCTCCAAAGCCCCGGTAGAGATCACCAGCCACGACGATGCCGAGGCCCACGCCTCGCCCGATCGTGACCGTGACGAAGTGGTCGATGCCCCGCCCCCGACCATAGAGCCGCTCGGCGACGGCAAGGGTGTTGACGTCGTTGTCGACCAGAACCGGCACCCTCAGGCGGTCCCGCAGCAGCGGACCGATTCCGAGCCCGCTCCAGCCGACGATCGGGGCATTGACGGTCCCACCGGCATCGACGATGCCCGGCACGCCAAGCCCCACTCCCAGGAGGCGTCCTGGCGCACGGCCAGCCTCGGCCACGGCGCGACGCAATCGCTCGGTCAGGCGGTCGAGCGCGTCGGCTCCATGCGCTGCGAACGGCTCGGTCGTGCGCGCCAGGATGTCGCCGTTCAGATCGACCCGAACCAAGGCGAGATGGTCGGCGGCGATCTTGGCGCCGACCACCTGGGCCGCCGTCCCGACGAGACCCAGCAGGATCGGCGGCCGTCCGCCGCTCGACGGTCCCTGGTCGACCTGGGTAACGAGGCCCTCTTCCACAAGCTCGTGCGTAATGTCGGTCACCGTGGCGGGACTGAGGGCGAGCCGGCGGGCGATCTCGACCCTCGCGATCGGACCGTCCTCGCCGATCAGGCCGAGGATCGCGGCGCGATTGAGATCGCGGATGAGGGCAGGGTTTCCTCGACGCAGACGGGCCATCGGGAAGCTTCGCTCCCTCATTGACATGCGGCACATCGGACGCGTATCGTTGGTGCTGACTTAGTACGGCAGACTAACTAAGTCTACCGAACGAAAGAAGCCTGTCAAGCGAGAGGTGGCCATGGTTCGGCAGGAGGCGCGCCCGGACGCCCGGGCGTGGGCAGCCAGCCAGCGGCCGTGGGTGAAGGGCACCATCCGATCGTGCTCGCCGTGCCTGACGGTCGGCTACGCGGCGGTCGAGGCGCTGCTCGGAGAGCGCACGGGGGTTACCGCCCTGTTCTGCGCGAACGACGAGATCGCCCTCCGGGCTTCCGCGGCCAGCGGCGAGGCCGGCTACCAGGTTGGGGTCGACATCGCCATCACCGGCTGGGACGACGTGTTGGGCGCGCGGCACATTTCGCCGCCGCTGACCACCGTCCACCAGCCAATGCATGAGCTCGGCGCTCGCGCGGCGCGAGCATTGCGCGAACGCGTCAGTAAGGGGAGTTACCGGCGCCACGGAGGCGCCAATTCACGAGGTGCTGGCTACCCGCCTGGTGATCCGGGCGAGCCGCGGGTGCCGTCCAGATCAAGGAGGTCTACGTCAATGAAAAGGCTCCGTAGCGCCGTGATGCTCCTCGCCGTGGCCATGATCGTGGTCGCCTGCGGGAGAAGCGGCAGTGAAAGCAGCAGTGCCGGAGCGGCGGGCTCTCCCGTCCCCACCGGGCCGATCTCCGGGACGATCAACGTCTGGGCGATGGGCACCGAGGGCGAGAAGCTGGGCGCGCTGGCCAAGGACTTCATGGCCAAGAACTCGGGCGTCACCGTCAAGGTGACCGCCGTCCCCTGGGACGCGGCCCACAACAAGATCAGCAACGCCATCGCGGCTAAGAGCACGCCCGACCTCAGCCTGATCGGAACAACCTGGATGGGCGAGTTCGGGGCCGCGGGCGCGCTCGACCCGACGCCATCCAACATCGACAAGAGCAAGTTCTTCAGCGGAGCGTGGGACACCACGGTGGTGAAGGGCACCAGCTACGGCGTGCCGTGGTACGTGGAGACGCGCGTCATCTACTACCGCAAGGATCTGGCCGAGAAGGCGGGCATCACGAGTGCGCCCGCGAACTGGGACGATCTACACACCATGGCCAAGGCCATGGTGGACAAGGCGGGAGCAAAGTGGGGCATCAACCTGCAGGCGGGCGGCACGGGCTCGTGGCAGACTGTCCTTCCCTTCGTCTGGCAGAAGGGCGGGGGGATCATCGATAGCGCGGGCAAGTTCACGCTCGACGCGCAGCCGAACATCGATGCGCTGACCTACTACCAGAGCTTCTACAAGGACAAGCTCTCGCCCACCGCCCTCGATCCAGGAGCGCTCGAGGCCGGCTTCATCAAGGGCAGCATCGGGATGTTCATCTCCGGTCCCTGGCATATCGGCATCCTCAAGGACCAGAGCAAGGCTCAGCCCGACTTCATGTCGAAGGTCGGCCTGGCACCGATGCCGAAGGAGACGGCCGGAACGAGCTTCGTGGGCGGCGGCGACCTCGTAGTCTTCAAGAACACGAAGAACCGAGCCGCGGCCTGGGCATTCGTCCAGTACCTGAGCCAGCCGGACGTTCAGGCGAAGTGGTACCAGACGGTGGCTGACCTGCCGTCGGTACAGTCCGCCTGGGACGACCCTTCGATCTCGGGTGATGCAAACCTGAAGGTCTTTGGCGAGCAGCTCAAGGACGCGAAGTCGCCGCCCGCCATCGCAACCTGGGAGCAGATCGCCACGGTGATCGACACCGAGGTTGAAAAGCTGACGAAGTCCGGCGAGGCCCCGGACGGCGCCGCCAAGGCGATGCAGACGCAGGCGACCTCGACCGGCACCGGGCTCTGACCGTGGTCGCTTCGGCCGCGGCTGGCCATACGGGCCGCGCCGCCTCATCGGCGGCGCGGCTCCGGCTCCGCCAGACGCTCGTTGCGTGGAGCTTCGCCCTTCCATTTTTCGTGCTATTCCTGCTCTTCATGGCGGGGCCCGTGGTTGTGTCGCTGGTGATGAGCTTCACCGACCTTCGCAACATCGACGTCAGCAATCCATTCGGCGTGAACTTCGTGGGACTCCAAAACTTCGGGCGCCTGATCGGCGACGAGGCCTTCCGCAAGGCGGTGCTGAACACTGCTTACTTCGTGGTTGTCGGCATCCCGTTGACGATTGCCCTGGGGCTGCTGGCCGCGGTGGGGGTGAATCAGGGTGTCGTCCGCTTCCGGGCCCTCTTCCGGGTTGGCTTCTACCTGCCGGTGGTCACCAGCATCGTCGCGATCGCCGTCGTCTGGCGCCTGCTGCTGAGCGGCGACATAGGGCTCATCAACCGTCTGCTGGCGGTCGTCGGCATCAGCGGTCCGGATTGGCTCCAGAATCAATGGACCGCATTGCCGGCGCTGATCGTGATGGCCGGCTGGCGGAACATGGGCTTCCTGATGGTGATCTTCCTGGCGGGGCTCCAGGGGATCCCGATCATGCTCTACGAGGCGGCGGAGATCGATGGCGCCAGTCGCTGGCAACGGTTCACCCAGATCACGCTCCCCATGCTGCGGCCGACCCTCCTCTTCGCTGCGGTCATCACCTCCATCGGCTACCTGCAGTTTTTCGAGGAGCCATTCGTCATGACCCAGGGCGGGCCGCTGAACAGCACGCTCTCGGTCTCCTACTACATCTACAAGCAGTTCGGCTTCGGGAACTACGCCTATGGCGCCGCGATGAGCTACGCGCTTTTCCTGACGATCGTCGGGCTGACCCTGATCCAATTCCGCGTCCTGCGGCCGACGACGTGAAGGAGGTGCAGCAGTGACTACCATCGGTGGTGGGGCCGTCGTTGGGCAGCAGCGTCAGGCTCGAACGCAGCGCCCGCGCTGGCCGCAGATCGGGGCCTCGTTCTGGATCTATGCCGGGCTGATCCTTGGTCTGATCCTGCTCGTCGGACCATTCATCTGGATGCTGCTCGGCTCGCTCAAGCTGACCGCCGAGATCCGCCAGGTTCCACCGACCTGGCTGCCCGAGCATGCGACGACGCAGAACTACACCGATCTCCTAGCCAAGGAGAATTTCCCGCGCTACTTCCTGAATTCGACGGTCGTGGCCGCGGCGGTCACCGCTGGAAACCTGCTCTTCTGCTCGATGCTGGGCTATGCCCTGGCTAAGCTCAGCTTCCCCGGGAAGCGGGTCCTCTTCGTGGTCGTGTTGGGGATGCTGATGGTGCCCGGCATCGTCACGTTCATCCCCCTCTTCGTGCTCGTCAGCAACCTGGGCCTGGCGAATACCCACCTGGGCCTGATCCTGCCCTTCCTGGCCGGGCCGTTCGGGGTGTTTCTCATGCGCCAGTTCATCGGCGAGCTGCCAGACGAGCTGCTCGACGCGGCGCGGGTCGACGGGGCGGGCGAGTACTACATCTTCTCGCGGATCGTCATCCCGCTCTCGGTGCCGGCGCTCGCGACGCTGGGGATCCTGACCTTCCTGGCCTCCTGGAACAACTTCCTGTGGCCGCTGGTGGTGGCACAGGCCCAGGACATGTACACGCTTCCGGTCGCCCTCGCCCTCTTCGCAACCGGGCAGAACAACACGAACTTTGGCCTGCTCCTGGCCGGGGCGGTCGTGGTCGTGGTCCCCGTCCTGCTCGTCTTCCTGGCGCTGCAGCGCTACTTCACCCAGGGCATTGCCATGACCGGCTTCAAGTGACGCAAGACCTGTCAGCGTTGGCCAAATCCTCAAGGAGGAGACCCATGTCACGTCGTCCTGCAACTCTGGCGCTTGCCGTAGCGCTCGTCCTGTCCATGCTCCAGCCCGCCGGGACAACGGCGGCAAACGACCCGACCCTCTCGACGGCCGCGCGTGCGACCCTCGTGGCTTACGCTCGCGCGAGCTGGGCTTCGTTCGTGGCGATGACCGATCCTGCCAGCGGGCTGCCTGCCGATAGCCTTGCTGCGGACGGAACCCAGAGCGTGGAAACCTCAACCACCAACATCGGCGCCTACATGTGGAGCGCGCTCGTCGCAGAGCGGCTCGGTCTGGTCAGCCACCCAGGCCTGGTCGAGCGGCTCGACCGCACACTTCACACGCTCGAGACCATGGAGCGGCACCAGCCGAGCGGACAGTACTACAACTGGTACGACCACAAGACAGGCCAGAAACTGACCTATTGGCCGCCGACTGGTGCGCCGATCACTCCCATCCTGTCGTCGGTCGACAACGGCTGGCTGGCGACCGGGCTGCACCTCGTTGGCACCAGCGTGCCCGAACTGTCGGCACGCGCAACCGCGCTGTTCGACAGCATGCACTTCGGCTTCTACTACCGGCCGGCGGTCAACCGGATCGCGTTCTTCTACGCGCCCGACACGGGTGAGTCCCCGTGCTGTTACGACACGATCGTCAGCGAGAGCCGGATCGCAAGCTACATCGGGATCGCGACCGGGGAGATCCCGAACAAGGAGTACTTCGGCGCTTGGCGAACCTTCCCCGACACCTGCGACTGGAGCTGGCAGGAGACCAGGCCGGTCGGCTTCCACCGCACCTACCACGGGGTGGATGTCTTTGAGGGCGCCTACCCATACGACGGGATGCGAATCGTGCCGGGTTGGGGCGGGAGCATGTTCGAGGCGCTCATGCCGGCGCTCTTTGTCCCCGAGGACCAGTGGGGGACGCGAAGTTGGGCAATCAACCACCCCTTGACGGTCGCTGCTCAGATCCATCACGGACTCGTGGAAGCCGGATATGGCTATTGGGGCTTCTCGCCGGCCAATATCCCGGAGGGTGGGTACGCCGCGTACGGAGTCGATGGGATCGGCATGAACCCGGACGGTTACCCGTCCAACGAGGACAACACGTATGTTGACCATGGCTTCGCGGGCTGCGCTGGCCGCGACCCGAAGCCAGACCCACCCCCAACGGCGTACACCAACGGCGTCGTGACGCCCCACGCATCGTTCCTGGCGCTGCGATGGGCGCCAACCGACGTGCTGGCGAACCTGGCCAAGCTGCGGCATGACTTTGCCATCTACGGCCGCTGGGGCTTTCGCGACTCGGTGAACGTGCAGACCGGGGTGGTATCGAGCTACTACTTATCGCTCGACCAGGGGATCATCATGGCCGCCATCGGCAACGCGCTCGAGGACGACATGCTGCGGCGAGCCTTCGCGACGCAGCAGTTCACGCATGCCCTCCGGCCGGTGATCTCGATCGAAACGTTCAACGCGGCGCCGCGCGGTTGACCGCATGACCACGGCGTGACGGAGCGGATGGGCGGCGCCCAGGCGCAGCCCATCGGCGACGCACAGGCCGCCGGCGAGGCGCGGCGCGACTGGGAAGCGCGTGCCGGGCTGCTGAGCGAGAGGGGCGGCGGTGAGGCGCTGCCCCGCCTCGCGGCGCCGGCGGGCCTCACGGCCTTCGAGGGCCGGGGGCAGGTCACGCTGCGATGGAACCGCGTTGACGGGGCGGCGGGATACCTCGTGTTCCGCGCCGCCGCTCGCGACGGGCCATACGAGCCGATCGTCGTCGGCGAGCCGCTGGTTCGCGCTGTCCCGGACACCTGCTTCACCGATACCTACGGCGAACCCGGGGCGGAGGTCTGGTACCGGGTGGCGTGCGCCGCGAACGTCGAAGATGACGGGCAGCCCACCTCCGATCCGCTGGCGGCCACTCCCCGGCGAGACGGGGAGGGACGGGTGAGCATCGAGGTTGACGCAGGCGAGGTCAGCGGACCCCTGCACCGGCCCTGGCGGCCGATCATCGGCTCGGAGCACCTCTCGATGCTGACGTACGGCGAAGGGCCTGGCGGCGTGCCCATCGGTCCAGATCTCGCGCAGGCGTTGGCCACCGTCCAGGCTGAGCTCGGCGTGCGCAGCGTCCGTGCGCATTCGATCCTGCACGACGAGCTCGGGGTCTACCGCGAGGTGGATGGCGTCCCGCGGTACGACTTCTCGGGGATCGGGCAGCTCTACGACCAGGTGCTCAGCATCGGCCTGCGGCCGATCGTCGAGATCGGCTTCATGCCGCACGACTTGGCGCGCGACCCATCCAAGACGGTCTTCGAGTACCGCGCCATCGTCTCGCCGCCGCGCGACTACGAGCGCTGGGGCGAGCTGGTGACGGAGCTGGTCCGCTACCTCGTGGATCGGTACGGCCTCGACGAGGTTCGAGGCTGGGGCTTCGAGGTCTGGAACGAGCCGAACCTCAGTGTCTTCTGGGCGGGAAGCCGCGAGGAGTACCTGCGCCTCTATGACGTCACCGCGGCGGCGGTCAAGAGCGTCGACCGCGACCTGCTTGTGGGCGGGCCGGGGTCCGCGGCGGTCGGCTGGCTCGACGAGCTGCTGGCGCACACCCGTGACTCCGGGGCGCCGATCGACTTCCTCTCGACGCACACCTACGGCAATGCACCGATGGACCTGCGGCCGATCGCCACACGCCACGGCTACCCCGGGCTGCGCCTGTGGTGGACCGAGTGGGGGGCGCACGCCGGCCACTTCCGCGCGCTCAACGACACGGTCTGGTCGGCCGGCTTCCTGGTACGCGGCATGAAGAGCGCCATGGGCCGGTTAGAATCGCTCGCCTACTGGGTCGCCTCGGACCAGTTCGAGGAGCTGGGACGCCCCTCAAGCCTCTTCCACGGCGGGTTCGGCCTGTTGACGGTGGGCAACCTGCGGAAGCCTCGCTATTGGGCCATGTGGATGCTCGAGCAGCTGGGGCCCCACCGCCTGGATGCCCGCCTCGACGGGGATGGGGCCGGCGACATGGTGGATGCCGTGGCCACCCGCGACGATGCCGGCCGGACTGCCCTCGTCGTCTGGAACTGCACCGTCGAACGCTTCAAGGCTGCCGGCGATCCGTTGCTGGACCGTCGGGTCACGCTGCGGTTGCATGCTCTTCGGGAAGGCGGCTACCGCTTGCGCCACCGGCGCCTCGACCTGGCGCACTCGAACATTGGTGCCGTCTGGGAGCGGATGAACCGAGATGCCTGGCCGACCGGGGAGCAGTGGGCACTTCTTCGCGCGGCCGATGAGCTCGAGGAGCTCGAGGAGCAGCGGACAATCCAAGCGCCTGGCGGCAGCCTGGAGCTCCAGCTCGACTTACCGATGCCCGCGGTGTCGCTCTTGGAGCTGGAGCCCACCTAGGCGCAAGGAGGCCGCACCTACGTCGCGGAGACGCTGGGCTCGATCTACCGCTAGATCCGCCCGCTCGCCGCATCAGTCACGGCGGAGAAAACTCCGGCCGAGATCGTCAACCCCGTCCCGGTCGATTGAGCATCACCCGCGGCAAGAACCGCCGCTGACTGAGCGAGCAACCGCCGTCGGTATTGCTGGGATGCGACGCGTCGC
>JBBQGI010000025.1:0-15301 GCA_038322875.1 Candidatus Limnocylindria bacterium
TCAGGCCGCGAGCGGTCAGCGAGCGCAGGAAGGGCAACCAGCTGCTGCCCTCGTCACCACCGGCCGCGGCGACCTCCACCCCCAGCACGCTGCGCTCGCCGGCCGCGCTGATGCCGATCGCGATGAGCGTCGCCATGCTCACCACCCGACCGCTGTCGCGCACCTTGTGATAGAGCGCATCGAGCGAGACATACGGGTAGCCGGCCGGGTCGAGCGGCCGGCTGCGAAAGGCGTCGACCTCGGCGTCGAGGCCGGCGCAGATGCGACTCACCTCACTGCGTGACAGGTTGGCCACCCCGAGGGCGGCGACGAGCTCCTCGACGCGGCGCGTGCTGACCCCACCGAGGTAGGCCTCCTGCACCACGCTGAGCAGCGCCCGCTCGGCCCGCCGTCGCGGTTCGAGCAGGCTCGGGAAGTAGGTCCCGTCGCGCAGCTTGGGGATCTGCAGCTCGATGCTGCCGACGCGGGTGTCCCAACGTCGCTCGCGGTAACCGTTGCGCTGGCTGAGCCGTCGCTCCGGCGCACGCTCGCCGCGAGCCGCGCCGATCTGGGTGCTGACCTCGGCGTCCATGACCAGTCCAGGTCGCCATCGCCGGCGGCCTTGCGCAGCAGCTCCAGGGCGGCCATCCTGTCATCGGCCATCGGGTCCTACCTCTCTTTCGACGTCGGTTGCTTAACTCCAACGTCGTGAGGATGACTCGATGGCCATTGCGTGCGCTGGCCGGATCCGCTGTTACACCAACTCTAGGGACACCAACCCTCATGCAGCGGGTGGGAATCACACTAAGCCCCTCGATCGGCCTGCGGGAAGGGCTGCGAAGCTACGTTGCATGGCGCCGTGCGACCGGCGGGTAAGGAGGACGGAGATGAGGGAAGTCTCAGTATTGCGTGACGCGTTCCAGTCTGGTCGGGAGGCCTGCCTGGTTGGTGGCCGCATCATCATCGGCACCGGTGAGGATCCGATCGAGGATGGATTCGTCGCCGTTCGTGGAAATCAGATCACGGCTGTCGGGCCCATGGACCGGTTCGATCGCGTCGTCGGCACGGGCGCAGATCGGATCGACCTGGACGGCCGCACGGTCATACCGGGGCTGATCGATGCGCACGTCCATCTCGTCTACGGGGGCTATCGGCGGTTCGACGAGCTCAACAGCGTACCGGCCGAGGTGGCCGCCATCCATGCGGCAACCAATGCGGCGACCGTGCTGCGCGCCGGATACACCACCGTGCGGGACCTCGGGACGGTGGGCAACGTGGCGGTCGCAGTGCGCGACGCGATCGAGATGGGCCGGATTCCGGGGCCGCGAATCGTCGCGAGCGGGAAGTTCGTCACCTCCAGCCGCGGACCGATTCAGCACGCGGCCGTTCCGTGGGCGGGTGGGATGACGCTGGTTGCGGACGGGGTCGACGAGATGGTGCGAGCCGTCCGAACACAGGTCGCCCTCGGCGTGGACAACATCAAGTTGATGGCGAGCGGAATCGAAGCGCACGCGCGCATTGGCACCGCAACCGACACGCTCACCCAGGAGGAGATCCAGGCCGCCGTCACGGAGGCACACCTCGCGGGGCGGACGGTGGCTGTGCACGCGCAGTCGACGGAGGCGATCAAATTCGCCGTCCGGGCCGGAGCTGATACCGTGGAGCACGGGACGCGAATCGACGACGAGGCGATCGACCTGTTCAAACATGGCCGGACCGTCCTCGTGCCAACGCTTTCCACGCTGTTCAGTGTCCTCGAGTTTGGAGAGCGCTACGACCTGCTACCCAAGCAGCGCTCGGAGATGGCCGAGAACGAGCCGCTGTGGCTCGCCAGCTTCCGAGCGGCACTCGATGCCGGCATACCCATGGCGGCCGGTGGCGACGTGGGAAACCGTTATCTCCATGGTGAGAACGCCCGCGAGATCAGGCTGTTGGCAGAGCATGGGATGACGCCGTTGCAGGCGATCCAGGCGGCGACCGCTGGTGCGGCGCTCGCATTGCGCCGCCTGGACAAGGTCGGGGCGCTGGCAGAGGGGCACCTCGCCGACCTCGTCATCCTGGAGCGCAATCCGCTCGACGATCTTTCGTCGCTTCTCGACATGGCCAACATCCGCCTCGTCGTCAGGGATGGACGGCCGGTCGCTGGTCGCCTCCTCGACCGCGAGGATTGGTTGGTAGCTGCCGCCGTCGCCTCGACCTAGCCTGCCAGCACATCGATCAACTGGTGCACCGCTGGCAGCTCGGGCAGCTGGCGCAACAACTTGAGCGAACTTGCCGCGCGTGCAGGGCCCAGCGCCGCGCTGGCAAGTCGGCTGTACTTCCCATCCAGCTCCTCACGCGTCAACGGATCTTCCGGGTCGCCGTGGCCCCCTTCGACGCTGGCCGAGGCGACGCCACCGTCGTTTCGACGAATGACCACGCTCGTCGGGCGTCGCTCGGGCAGTGCGGCCGTGTACTCGGGCTCTTCGGTCACCAAGACTCGCTCTGCCAGTCGGCGCAGATCCTGTCTCGCCATTGCCTCGGGCGTGAACGCGTCGAGCTCAACCCTGCCGAAGAGAACCATGGCTGCCACCGAGTACGGGACAGAGAACTTCGCGCCTAGATCCGTCACCGGATGAGGATCGTTCATCATTGCGGCGAATCGGAACGTCCGTACCTCGATCGACTGTACGTTGCTTGCGTCCAGGCCGTTCCCCGGAAGCAGGCTGCGAACGGCGTCAAGGGCAGGATGGATCCATCGAGCACAGGCGTGGGGCTTGATGTAGGCGCGCGCCGACTCCCAATCCCGGCCAAGGCCATCCAGCAGCCGCCCCTCGTCGAGTGCATCCGAGAGCCCGCTCGAGAGAGTGGCGTCGAATGCCCCGGCGGGTGCCGAGACTGCATGCATCGCGGCAGCCACCGCCAGCAGACCGTTGCGGGCGCCGATACCAGCGTAGGCATTGCGCACCGTGGCTCCGGACATTGCGACGTGCAGCGATGTGACGAGCGGAAGCGCCGTCGCGAGATCGATGCAGCGCGTCAGCGTGGGCGGATCAAGCTTTCGGGCGAGGCCGACGGCCAACGCGGCGGCCGAGGTGCCATGCACGCCGTGCGGGTGGATACCGGGCAGGAGACGGGTTGCCGAGCCGATGCGTGCCCCGACCTCGTGACTCACCAGGTAGATTCGCAGCAGCTCGTCTCCCCGCATCGGGGACGTGCCGGAAGCCTCCGCCAGCAGGGCAGGCAGCAGATGCACGGCCGGGTGCGCGGTGGGAACCGGTGGCACACGTCCCCCCGCCGGGTGCTTCGTGCCGCCGCTGTCCGCGTCCATCCACGTCCCGGCCACCCCACCCACGAATGCCGCATGGTGCGGGTCCGCACGGAAGGGCGTCCCGACGATCGGAGTTGACTGCTGCGGGCTGTGCAGCGCAGATGCCAGGGCGCGCACAGGCTGGACCGTCGAACCGCCAAGCATGCAGCCCAGCGTATCTGTCAGGCTCAGCCGTGCCGTCTCGATGACCTCGCTGGGAATATCCTCCAGGGACGTCGCCGCTGCGAACCGGGCCAGCTGATGAAGGGCTGCGGTGGTCAACGGATCGCCGCCTCCATTCGCTCGAGCGCGTGCGCTGCCAGCTCGGCCACGTTCCTCCCCTCCCCTACCTGGTCCGAGACGCGCAGTCGATCCTGCAACTCGTCGATCGCCTGCACATCGCCAACGAAGCCGGCCTCGGCTAAGGTCACCGCGAGAAGGGCCGATGCGGCGGCGTGGCCAGCCCGCACGGCCAGGTATGCGTCATCCACTTCCCCGGCAGCGACCGGGGCCAGTGAGAGGGAACCGGCGATGAGCGCGATCTGACGCATCAGATCGGGACGGGCACGCCGTCCCACCCCCACCGCACCAGCGATCGCTCCCCAGCTTCCCGTGTCGCGGCCGACGTCCAGCGCTCCCCCGGGCAGCAGCCGGCCGGCAACCCGTAGCCCATCGACCATGGCCTCCAGCCGACTGGCGTCGTCCGTGATCCACGGCGCAGATTGGACCGCTGCCGCGACCTCGACGACGACCAGGCTCTCGGGATGCGCCGCAAGGGTCCGCGCCGCGGTGGTCGCAATCCTGAACGCGGTCATGGAGCCCCGGGGATCGTCTTCTACCCGGGCGATGAACGGCGCCGGAGCAGCCGCCAGTGCAACGACCAGCTCGAGGATCCGGGCGGCTGACTGGCGGTCCGGACCCTTCTCGTCGTCCAGGACCGCGAGCAGCGCGTCAGGCCCGGCGACGCTGGCGCCTGGACGGCTCACGGCAGGCCGCTTCGCCTGCCGGTGTCCAGCAGGAGGGTCGATCCCGCCAGCGCGGCCGCCTCCGGGTCCCCAAGGCGGGCGACGGCCCACGCTACCTCCTCGGGGGTGGTAAGTCGATCGAGCGGCGAGAGCGCCGTCGCCTCACGCCGGACGTCCTCATCGGCGACGCCACGACGGCGTGCCTCAGTCGCGACGATGTCATACCAGCGCTCGGTGGCCACCGGCCCTGGGGCCACGGTGTGGCAGGTGACCCCACGCACGGCAAGCGCTCGGTTCAGTTGTCGAACCGCGTTCGCTTGCGCCGCGCTGCCGATTCCGGCAGTCGCGGCATCCGGGATGGGATCAAAGCCAAGGTTCCCACCGATCGCGACGACGCGGCTCCCCTCGCGGAGGGAGGGCAGCACCGCCCGCACCAACCTGAGAAGGCCGTTAACCTTGATGTCCACTGCGGCCAAGATCGCGGCGGTGGAGACGCCAAGCACATCCCCGCCGACGCGGGCTGCCGCACAGTGGACCGCCATGCGAACCGGACGGCCCTCCAGCGATGACTGGATCGCGTTCACGGCCTCGTCCTGGGAAAGGTCGGCGCTGATGCCGGCCACCCGTTCCGAGGTGCTGGCAAGAGCGGTCAGCCGTTCGACGTCCCTTGCCACGGCAAGGATCTCGTGACCCTCTGCGAGGAGGCGCGCGACGATTGCTCGTCCGAGATCGCCGGTGGCGCCCGTCACGACCGTGATGCTCATGCGACGGCTCCCAGGGATGCGGCGTGCCGGCCAGCCAGGAAGCCGAGCCCCAACGCCGAGAGGAGACCGTTGCCGGCGAGGTATCCGGCGGCCCCGTGGCCAGAGATGCCGGCAGCCGCTCCACCTGCCGCATACAGTCCCGTAACAGGCTCGCCAGCGCGCAGCACGCGTGCATCGCCGTCGACTCGCAGGCCGCCCTGGGTATGGAACAGTGCACCGGTAACGCGAACCGCGGCATACGGAGGCACAAGCGCCGCCTCCCAATGCTCTCGGCCGAACCGATCCTCAAGCTCCCCGCGCGCAGCGCCGGCCGAAGCGTCCAGGGTCGATGCGAGCACCTCGGGATCGGCGCCGATGAGCGTGGCGAGGCCTCGCGTGTCGTCCGCCCAGCGCACGGCCCGGCTGGAGACAACGTCCTGGTAGTCGGCGAACACGCGGCACGACTCGTCGATGCGCCGGTCGAAGATCATCCAGGCGACGCCGCCGGGCTGCGATAGTGTCTGCGCGGCGTACTCCGAGTATCCGATAGTCTCGTCCGCGAAGCGTTGACCGTGTTGGTTGACGAGAAACGCACCGTGCATGACGGTCGCCCAGGTCAAGAGCACGCCATGCGGCGAAGCCAGGGAACCGTGACCCTGGTACGCATCGAGGTATGCGAGATCCAACCCGAGCCGCGCGCCCAGGAGTACGGCGTCACCGAGGCTCCCGTCGCCACCGTGGTAGACACCCTCCGCGATCTCCGGCATGTGCTGGCGGACGAGCTCCGCGTTGGCACCGTAGCCATTCGTGGCGAGCACGACTGCACGGGCCGTAATCGCCTCGCGGTTGCCGTCTGGAGCCTCGACCTCCGCGCCGTGCACGGCTCCCTCTTTGTTCAGCCGAAGGTCGACCAGTCGCATGGGCACGGCGAGCGTGATCAGCGGCTGCTCCGCGATTGCGCCATGAAGGAACCGATGCAGGGATCGACCGGATCGATCCGAGAGGGCATGGCATCGATCCCGAGAGTGTCCGGGGTACCGGAAATCGGTGACCAGCTCCCACGGGATCCCCGCGTAGTCCGCGAGCCACGTCACGAGTTCCGGTGCGACGTGCGTCAGTGCAGCAGCGACCTCCGGCTCCGCCTCGCCGTGCGTCTTCCGCATGATGTCGTCCAGAAAGAGCTCCGGCGAGTCGTCGATACCTTCGGCTTCCTGCCATCGGGTGCCGCCCGCTGGCACCATCGACGTGCTCATGGCCGTGTTCGAACCGGTCCGGTACGTCTCTCTCGCCTCCAACAGGATGACGCTCCTACCCGCGTCTGCGGCCTTCAGGGCCGCCGCCAATCCGGCAGCTCCTGCGCCGGCAACGATGACGTCGGCGTCGGGTTCAGCCGCAACCACGTTAGACGGTCGCCAGCCGGGGGGCTTCAAGGACGCCGTGGTCGATGCCGACCCCGATCAGCCGGAGCGCCAGACGGGTCGGATCGAACACCGAGACGGGATGCCGGTCGTCCATCACCTCCACGGCCGAACATCCGTTGAGGATGGTGTGCACGGGCCCGGACGCGAGCTGGTTGCGGACGCTCATCAGCGCGTCATTCCACTTCGCATCGTCCGCGATGTCATCGAAGCTCAGATGCAGCAGGTTCACACCGTTGAACTGCTGTGTCAGGCCGTACCGCGCGATGCAGCGCTCGAGCTCCCCGGCAATCACCTCATTGCGCGCGACGGCGACGAACGGCCGGTCCAGGGAATGAAGGAAGCCGGCGCTGAGCTTGAGAATGCCGAAGACTGGAATGCGACCTCCGCCAAGGATCGTTGGGAGCCCCGGGTCCAGGACGCAGTCGGGCAGAATCGCGTCGAAGCGAGCGGGGTCGGTCTCCGCGGCCACCTCCGCGACGAGGCGGTCGGACGCGATCAGGTCGTCGTCGCTCTCGAGGGCACGGGGAACGTCACGCCGGTCGGGGAGGTTGACCAGGGTGACCTCCACGCCCGCCGGGCTCAGCCGCTGGTAGCGCTCCTGGCGTCGCGCCAGCTCATCGTCCGTGACCCGAATTGGGGCGATCGCCTTGATCCTCATGACAGACCTCCTGTGTAGGCTCGCAGCTCGGCGGGCCGGCGATTAGTCCTGACCCATGGTACACAGCGAAACCAGTGACCGGACCGAGTCGACCTCGGACAGGCGGCCCATCTGCAGGTCGAGCCGGTCCACCCGGTCTGCCGGCAGGCGCCGTGCGGCGTTCGAACGAAACTTGGCGCTCAGTTCTGCGTCGGAGAGCGGATTCTGCGGACTGCCACGATTCACCAGGACCTTGACCTCGCGCTGGTCGCCATTCGTCAGCTCCACTCGCGCAACGGCGGGGAACTGTCGCGGGTAGATGGCCGAGCACTCTTCGTCGGCGTGGAACCGCACGCGTGCAGCCAACGCGAGCGTCGCCGGATCCCCCGCGGCATCATCGGTGAAGTCGTCAAGCGAGAGGCCCAGTCCGCCGCCGCCCAGGAAGGCGGCAGCGAACGTGAAGGGACCGCTGAACTTCGCCGCATACCCGCTCTGTGGACGTGCCTTCTGGTCCGCGGGCTCGGCGATGGTGCGCAGGACGGGGGCCGCCACGCCCACCTCCACGCGGGCGATGTCCTCGACGGCGAGTTCTTCGCGAAGACGGAGCGCGCAATCGATCACGGCGTGCGTGAAATGGTTGGCCGGATATGGCTTGAAGAACGTCTGCATGATGACCCACGTCGATCCGAGGCCATCGGTGAGTGCCTCGGGGTGAGCGCGTTCGTCAAGGTACGCCTGCAGGAAGCCGAACCGGCCTTCGAAGACGGTGGGTGGACCGGTCAGGCCCAGGCGGGCCATGTCGGCGGCAACGATGCCGGCGTGTGCCGCCCAGCCACAGTGGATCTGCTTGATCGTTCCACCCGTGCGGTTGGCCTCGAGCAGTCCCGCCCCCATGCTCGCCGCGATGGCCATCGCGTGGCCGGTTCCGGTCGCGTCCAGGCCCATCAGGTAGGCGGAGGCCGCAGCGGCGCCGATGGTCCCGCAGATCGACGTGGCGTGCAGCCCTCGCTCGAAGAAGACCGAGTTGCCGAGTTCCTCGTCGTAGCCTGCCATGCCCAGCCGGATGCAGATCTCGTCCCCCGCCGCGACCGCCGCGCAGAGCTCGCTGCCACCCAAACCCAGCCGCTCGGCGACTGCGATCGCGGCAGGGACCACGGAGGCCGATGGGTGGAGCACGGACGGGAGGTGGGTATCGTCGAAGTCGAGCGCGTGAGCCAGGGTGCCGTTCACGAGCGCCGCGGATGCCGCTGGCAGCCGTACGCCACCGCTGAGCGGGGTCGCCTCCGCTCGTCCACCCATCTCGGTCGCAAGCACGAGCGCGATCCTGCCGGGCTCGGTCTCGACCGCGGCGAGCGAGTTGCCAATGACATCGCGGACGCGCCGGGCTGCATCCGCCACGACCTCGTTCGGGAGCGGTGCGGTCCGTAGTGCCGCGACGGCATCGGCCACCCGGAGCAGCAGCGGGACTTCGCTCATCGAGGAACGACGGCGAGCGGCCGAACCGGGGATCCGGTGCCGCCCACGATTCGCAGCGGCGCAAGGATGAAGAGGAACTCGTGCGCCCTTGCTTCGCCAATCCCCTCGAGATTCATCACCTCGATGATGTGGATGCCGTTCTCCACCAGCAAGACCCGGTGCACCGGAAGGACTCGATGGCCGGCACCGGGCGGTATCTGCTCATATGCGATGGTGTCGCCGCCGGTGGCACGGATTCCCCGACCCGTGAGCCATTGCGCCGCGTCCTCGGTCGGTCCGGGCACGCCCGACGCGGTGCCCACGAAGCGATCCGCCGCCGCGAAGTGGATCCCCCAGCCGGAACGGACGAGCACCGTGTCACCTGGTCGCACCTCGACTCCCTCGGCGGCTGCCGTCGCCTCGAGGTCCGCGCTAGTGATGCCGTAGCCGGCGGGAAGGGTCTGGACGCCGTGATGGCGGGCAACGTCGAGCAGGACGCCCCGGCCGACTATTGGCTCCATCTCGTCGATCCCGTGCTTGCTGAAGCGACCCCCGACTTGGGCGTCGGCCGCTTCGACCCCTCCGTGCAACATGCCCTCTTGGGAGACGTGGGCCAGCGCATCGACGTGGGTTCCCACGTGGCCCCCGGTGACGATCAGCTCATTCGCAGCGGACCCACCGTCCTCACGAATCATGTCCCCGTGGCGTCGCAGCAGGGCCATCCGGAAACCCGGATGGTTGGGCGACGAAGCCATGCCATTCGACATCGGCTGTGCCAGGTCGTGAATGCGCTTTGGGGCCGTCGCCGCCTCGAGCAGGAGCTCGAGCCCGTCGCTCATCAGATGACTCCCTTGCTGCGCAGGCCAGCCATCTCCTGGGGCGTCAACCCGAGCTCGCCGAAGACCTCCTCGTTGTGCCAGCCGAGCGGGGGGCCGGCCCACCGAATCTCGCCCGGGTTCTCCGAGAGTCTGAAGAGCACGTTCTGCATGCGTATCGTGCCCAACTCCGAGTCATCGAGCTGCTTGATCGTCCCGAGCGCGCGGAACTGCTCGTCGTTCATCACGTCCGCGACGTCGTAGATCGGCGCCACGGCGGCTTCCGCGGCCTCGAACGCCTCCACGACTTCCTGCGTCGAGTGGCGCGAAATCCATTCGGCAACCGCGGCATCGAGCTCGTCGGCGTGCTCGGCCCGTGTGCGGCCGGAGGCGAACCAGGGTTCGTCGAGGAACTCGGGGTGCCCTACCAGGCGCATCGTCCGGTCGGCCGTCGACTGGGTGCTGGTGGAGATCGCCACCCACTTCCCCTCGTTGGTCTGGTAGGCGTTGCGGGGCGCGTTGTTGACGGATCGATTGCCGGTCCGGCCTGGGATAATCCCGAGCTGATCGTAGACCAGGGGCTGCGGCCCCAGCACGGTGAGGATCGGCTCGATGATGGCCAGGTCGATGACCTGCCCGCGGCCGCTTGCTTCGCGAGCCCGGAGCGCGGTCATGACGGCGAACGCGGTGGCCAGTGCGGCGATCCCGTCAGCCAGTGCGAAGGGCGGCAGCGTGGGCGGACCGTCCGGTTGGCCCGAAGCGTGGGCGAAGCCGCTCATCGACTCTGCCAGGGTCCCGAAACCGGGCCTTCGGGCCATGGGCCCGAACTGCCCGAAGCCGGTCACACGGGCGAGGACCAGCCTGGGGTTGATCTGCGAGAGGCGATCATAGTCGAGGTTCCAGCGCTCCAACGTCCCCGGCCGGAAATTCTCGATGACGACATCGGCGTCGGCGACCAGACGCAGGAACAACTCCTGGCCCTCGGGCGAACCGAGGTACAGCGTGATCGCGCGCTTGTTTCGTCCGAGCAGTTTCCACCACAGACCCACTCCGTCCTTTGCGTGCCCGTGGTGCCGAGATGGATCGCCACCCTTGGGGTGCTCGATCTTGATGACCTCTGCCCCGAAGTCAGCCAGGAATGTCGCGGCAAGGGGTCCAGCGAACAGCGTCGCCGCATCTATAACCTTGAGGCCGGTGAGAGCGGAGCGATCGGACATCCCACCTCCGTCGGCAATGGGCAGGCGTACAGACGAGGACCTGTGGACCGATTGAGTCTACCCCGAGCGAGAGCCGGGCCGCCCAAGCAGGCTGTCGGCGATACGGTTGCGCATCACCTCCAGCGAGCCTCCGGCGATCATCCACGCGCGCGTACGCGCCAGCAGATAGGCGAGCGGGTACTCGGTGGACATTCCGTAGCCCCCAAACATCTGTGCCGCCTCATCCGCTGCGGCGTATCCCGCCTTGTTGCAGGCGAGCTTCGCCATCGCGGCGAGCGTCCCGTCCGGCATCCCGTCGCGAGTCTCGGTCGCCGCCCGGTAGAGGAGCAGTCTCGCGCCCTCGAGCTTCGTGCGGGCCTCGGCCACCTTCCAGCGCAGGCCCTGGTACTCGGCGAGCGGGCGGCCGGAGACGCGGCGCTGACCGAGGTGCTCGATGGCAAGGTCCAGCGCGTGCCAACCTGAGGCCAACGACCGGGCAGCGTTGCCCAGCCGCTCGATGTTGAAGATGGGCATCAGGCGCTGGAGGCCACCCTCACGAGCGAGGATGTTCGCGGCGGTGACGCGACAGCCATCGAAGTGGAGGGTGCAGTGCATCTCGCCGGACAGATACTGCTCTGGCTTCCCGCGGGAGAAGCCTGGAGCGTCCGCCGAGACGACGATCGCTCCAATGCCCCGCGACCCTTCGCCGAAGCGGGCCCACACCACGTATTGCGTGACGAACGGCCCGTTCGAGTTGAACACCTTCGAGCCATGGATGACCACCTGGTCGCCTTCGATTCGCGCCGTCGTCCGCATCTCGCTGGCGGCGGAACCGGCCTCCGGTTCGGAGATCGCCACCGACGCCAGCGCCTCGCCCCGCAGCAGTGGGCCCAGGAACCGCTCGCGCTGATCCGGGGTGCCGAGCGCCGCTATCTGCCGGATGGGCCCGAAGTTCGTCGCCTGGACGGCGTCCCCTGCACGGACGCTCACCTTCGTAACGGCTTCGAGGACGAGGATGGAGTCGATCAACTGCAGCCCCTGGCCACCATCAGATTCGGGGAGGTCAATGCCGGTCAGGTCGTGGCGCGCGAGAGTCGTGAGGTATTCGAACGGGTACGAATCCTCGGCGACCGATATGCGCGCCATGGAGCTCGCGATCTTCCCCGCCGTATCCTGGAGGGCACGCTGCTCCTCCGTCAGCCCAAAGTCCATCAGCTCGATACCTCAATGCCCTGCCGCCGGACGACCTCTGCCGCGGCTTCGCCTGCCCGCGCCAGTGCCCATGCCACGCGTGTCGCATCCTCCGGCCACGTCAGGACCGGCAGCGACGCCGATCGGTAGACCTCCATCGCAGCCGGAGCCAGGACGGGGGAACCCAATCGCGAGACGATCAACGGCTTTGCCGCCTGTCGGTGCAACTCGACAAGCCCAGGGGCCATCGTTGCAGCGACCGGATCTGCATTCGTAGTCAATTGGACCAGCACCATGTCCACCCAGTCGCACAAGAGCAGGCTACCCACAACCGATATGAGAATAGATGGGTCGACCATGGCTGCGGCCGTGACGTCGAGCGGGTTCCCCACGCTGGCCGCCGGGGGCAGGAGGCCGCGGAGCACTGCCGTCGCATCGCCGTCGGGCTGCGGCAGGGCAAGTCCCACATCCGCAGCGACGTCGCCGATGATGGAGGAGGCGCCGCCCGACATGGTAACGGCCGCAAGACGTCGGCCGCGCGCGGACGGCGTCGACACCAGGACGCGCGCGGCATCAAGAAGGTCGTGGAGGAACCTGACCCGCACGACGCCGGCGTCCTCCAGGAAAGCGTCGTAGAGGCGGTCGTCACCGGCCAATGCGCCGGTATGCGAATGCGCGGATCGCTGGCCTGCCTCGGATCGTCCGCTCTTGTAGGCGAGGACCGGCTTCCCGGCCTCCAGGGCGCGCCGCACCGATTCCCGGAAGGCAATTCCGTCCCGGATCTGCTCCACGAAGAGGGCGATCAACGAGGTCGCCTCATCGTCAGCCAGGTAGTCGATGAAGTCCGCGAGATCCAGATCAGCCTCGTTGCCGGTCGAGATCCAGCGACTGAACCCGACCCCGTCGTCAACGCTCCTGGACAGGAGGGTAGAGGCCAGCGCTCCACTCTGCGACACGAAACCAATGCGTCCTGCAAGGATCCTGGGTGCCTCGAGGGCACCGGCAAAGGACGCGAAGATGTGCGATCCGGGCGAGATGACGCCCAGCGAGTTGGGACCGCAGACGTTGACGCCGGCCCGGCGGGCCGTCGCGGAAAGCCGCTCCTGGGCGGCAGCTCCTGCGTCGCCGAGGTCGGCGGCTTCGGCATATCCCGACGTGTGGACGATGGCGTTCTCGACGCCAGCCTCGCCGCATTGGAGGAGCGCCTGGTCGACGGCCTCCGTCGGAACCACGATGCAGGCCAGGTCCACCCTACCCGCTTCCAGCACCGACGGCGCCGCCGCCTGGCCGTGGATGAGCTCGGCGGTCGGGTGCACCGGAATGACCCGTCCTGGGAACCCGCCCTGCACCAGGTACCGCACGATTCGCGCGCCGAGCTTGGCCGGAGCGGTCGATGCACCAATGACGGCGATGCTGGCCGGGTCGAACAGCGAGCGAAGATCGCGTCGCTTCCGGGGAGCGGTGTGCCGGCGTCCATCGGTCAGCGTCGCTCGCGCATCGACGATGGCAACCCCGGTCCTCATGACGATGACCGGGTTGAGGTCCAGCTCCACCAGATCTTCGTCCTGGACCGCGATGTTGGAGACGGTGGACACGAGTCGGGCAAGGCCCTGCTCATCGAGTGGGGCGTTCCCTCGCTGCCCCGAGAGCGTGGGCGCGAGACGAAGACTCCGAATCATGTCCAGGGCGCGTTCCAGATCGATCGGTGCCGGAGCGAAGCGCACGTCCCCCAGGTACTCAACCATCGTCCCGCCTGCCCCCACTGCCACGAATGGTCCGAGTTCAGGGTCACGGCGCACGCCAACGAGCATCTCCACGCCAGACAGCCGCGGCGCGACGACCACGCCATCGATAGGCCCATTCGAGGTGGTGGCCGCCATCAGCTCGTCGAAGGCCTCGGGCGCCTGCTCCGGCGAGATGCCCACCTTGACCAGGCCGAGATCGCTCTTGTGCAACAACCAGGGTGCGGATCCCTTGAGCACGAGGTCCGGACCATGTGCCTCCACTGCTGCATCGAGCTCGGCACGGGTGCGCACGAGCGTCGCAGGCACGAACGACATGCCGTAGCGCGCGAGGTACTCGCGTGTCTCGAGCTCAGCGAGCAGCATCGGCTCGTCCAGGCGCCTCATCGGACGTCAGTATGAGGCACGGCATCGGCCGGGGTCTCACGCCGCGGCGTGGATTGACGAGTTCGAGGAATACGGCTCCAGGGCAGGCGGGTCGTTGTCACGTGGCGGCCGGGAATCGGACGGGGCATTCCGCCGCGCCCTTGCCCGAAAGGGGCCGAGCTCGCAAGCCCCGACCGCGATGAGAGATGGATCACAACGAGAACGATTACCACCGTGGACGGCAGCTACGCGCTGGTCTGAGGCAGACCAGGCAAGAAGCGCGCGGGCGGCTGCTCTGGCGCCAGCTCGTCGTCCACGCAGACGACCCGGCCACTGCGCACGGTGGCGACCGGCCATCCCCGCAATCGCCTGCCAGCGTAGATCGAGCCGTCGTCTCGCCCCTTCAGGCGTGTGATTAGCTCCCGATCGAGCGTTCGCTCCATCGCGAGGTCCACGATCGCCAAGTCGGCGTCGGACCCGATCCGGATCGTCCCCTTCCGTGGGTAGAGCCGGTGTGCGCGAGCCGCGTTGGCGCTCGTCAAGGCCACTATGCGATCGAGGCCGATTCCGCGCCGATGATGGCCCTCCTGGAGCAGCACGGGCAGGGTCAGCCCGCTTTCACCGAAGCTCAGCGGACACTCCCATACCGACATCGTCGCCTTGGCCTCGAGGTCGTTGGCGCAGTGGTCGGAGCCGACGGTATCGATCACTCCCGCTTCGAGCTGGCGCCACAAGCGGTCCACTTCTCCCCGTGCGCGGATCGGTGGTCGGACGACGGCGCGCGCGCCGGCGGGGTCGTCGACGTCCATGGCGAGATAGTGCGGACAGGTCTCGGTCGTCAGGCGCTCGCGCCGGATCCACCGCGCGGACGAGATCATTTCGGCCGTGGAGCCCGCGGAGACGTGGAGGATCGATACGCGCACGTCGGCCTTCGACGCCAGGAGCGTCACCGCTGCGACAGCGTCGATCTCTGATGCCACGTCGCTCGCGGCGTCGTACAGGCGCAGGTCCCCACGGCCGGAAGTGTCGGCCCGTTGCCGGAAGTAGCGTGCCAGCTCGGGGTTCTCGCAGTGAACTGCGAGCATCGGGTCACCGGGCAGCCGCGACAGCGCGGCGATGATCTCGGCGAGCCGATCGTCGGAGAAGGTGAAGTCGGCCCCGAATCGCGACTCGTTGCCGCGGTAGCCAAGGTAGAACTTGAATGCGCCGATTCCCAGACCGGTCGCCGTCGACAGCGAGTTGATCTGGTCCACGGTCGTGATGCCGATGATCAGTCCGAAATCGACCATGGATGCCGCCGAGAATGCGTGGATTGCGGCTGGAATCTGCTCGTCGTACGAAGCGGGACGCCGGTGGATCGCCACCATGGTGGTGATCCCGCCCCGCAGCCCGAACCCGGTCAGGGATGAGAGATCCTCATCGAGCGGCCGATAGACGCCGGGGTGGACGTGCGGATCGATGAGCCCCGGGAGGATCAGGCGACCGGCTGCGGAGAGCACCTC
>JBBQGI010000026.1:0-14729 GCA_038322875.1 Candidatus Limnocylindria bacterium
TCGGCAAGTGGCTCCTCGGTGAACTCGCGGAGCTGATGGGTCTGAATGTGGTGGCGACACGGGGATCGGTCACGGCGTTGGATGGTACACGCGCCTCAGGCCACAGCCACTCGCTTCCCCTCAACTGCGCCAGGGCGGGCGACGGCTAGGTTCACCATCGGGATCGTGAACCAGAACCGCGCTCCGCCTCCTTCTCGATTGGCAGCGCCAAAGGTCCCGCCATGCGCTGCCACCGCGCTGGCGACCGTGGCGAGCCCGAGGCCCGACCCGATGCCTACCGCGTGCGCGCCCCGCACGAATGGCTCGAACAGGCTATCGGGCCGACCTTCGCCGATGCCCGGACCTCGATCGAGGACCTCGACCGTCAATGTCCCGCCGGCCGCGTCATAGTCGATCCAGCAGCGAACGTCCACCTCGCTCCCACGACCGGCGTACGTCACGGCGTTGCTCAGCAGGTTTCCGAGTGCGTGCTCGACGCGTATCCGGTCGATCATCACGAGGGCATCGGGCGCGTCGAGCCGTATCGAGACACCGTGCTCACGCGCGAGCGGATCCACGCCTCGAATGACCGCCAGGACCGCCTCGTCGAGGCGAACTGCATGGCGTTCGATGCGCTCGCTGTCCTCCTGTGTGACGGCCAGCTCCAGCAGGCTGGTTACCAGGCTTCCGAGGCGCAGCGCATCACCCTGCGCCTCGCGGACAGCCTCCCGAAACTCGTCAAGACGCGCGCCGTCTCGCTCCACGATCTCCAGCTCGGTCCGGAGTGCGGCGAGCGGCGTGCGAAGCTCATGGGCCGCCATTGCCACGAACATCCGCTGCCGCTCCACCGACTCGGCGATCCGGTCGAGCATGCCATTCAGCGTCATCGTCAGCCGCCCTACCTCGTCCATGCGTGCTGGCGCACTGAGGCGCCGCTGGAGGTCTCCGGGGCCAAGGATCGCGGCGTCCTCGATGAGCTGATCCATCGGCCGCAGCGCTCGCCCGGCCAGCAGCCACCCTCCGAAGAGCGAAGCGCCGCCGACCGAGAGTCCGACCCAGACGAGGAGTCGCGCGAGGGCCGCCTGGGCATCGGCTGTCTGCTCGAGGTCGACGCCGGTCACCACCAGCGTGCCGTCGGGAGCCCTCTCCGTCCGCACCAGGTAGTGTCGGCCGCCGCTGTCGTAGGTGCCATTGATCGGTGGCAGGCCCTGCGGCGCGTCGACGGTTGCATCCAGGGGGGAGCCATTTGCCGCGAAAAGTGCCGCGAATACGCCCGGCGCGGTCTGATCGGTCTCCTGCAGTCCCTGCTGGCTGCTGTTCTCGATCGAAGTGATGACGCCGCTCGCGCGCGTGGCGAGTGCGGTCGCAAGCGTGCCTCGCAGCGCCACGCCCATCTGCCACCACACGAACAGCCCGACGATACCAAGCGTCAGGATGACTCCCAGGCCATAGCTCGCTGCGAGGCGAGAGCGAATGCTCAACAGACGCTCACGCTCGGGCCGGGCGGAGTGCGTAGCCAACGCCCCGCACCGTCTCGATCCACGGTGCCCGTGAATGACTCCCCAGCGCTTGCCGCAGGGATCGCACGTAGACGTCGATGATGCGTGGGTCGCCGTCGAAGGCCCAATCCCAGACCTGCTCCAGGATCTGCGCTCGGGTGAGGACCTGGTCGGCGCGCCGCGCGAGGAACTCCAGCAACGAGAACTGCCGTCCGGTGAGCCTCACGTCTCGTGAGCCGAGCGTCACCCGGTGAGCCGCGGGGTCGAGCTCGAGGTCGCCGACGACGATATTCGAGGGCCGATCGCTCGGCCCACGCCGGTCGAGGGCGCGAAGGCGTGCCTCCAACTCGGCAAATGCGAATGGTTTGACGAGGTAGTCATCGGCCCCGGCGTCGAGACCGCGAACCCGGTCGGTGACGGCGTCTCGAGCGGTGAGCATCAGGACCGGAGTCCAGTTGCCGGCCGCCCGCAGCTCGCGGCACAGGCTGAACCCGTCCCCGTCGGGCAGCATCACATCGAGCACGAGCACGTCGTGCTTCGTCTCCGACACCAGCCACCGCGCCTCCTCGACCGTGCCGGCCAGGTCGACGGTGTGCCCGGACCGACGCAGGCCCCGCACGATGACCGACCCGAGGCGGTCGTCGTCCTCGAGCATCAGGATCTTCATGGGTCAATCGTGTCCGGACTGCGTGAATCTCAGGTGAATCGATCGCGAATGACAATTCACCGGCGGCTAACACTTCGCATTGCACAGTGGGCGTGTGATCGGGCAGATCGCCCGACCAAGCAAGGAGACAGAGCCATGAAGCTCGAACGTTTCCGCGGCGCGGCGCTCGCTGCCACCGCGGCACTTCTCATCGCGGGCGCCACGAGCGTCTTCGCGACAAGTCCCTCTCCTGCCACGCCGGCGCCTGATGCTTCGGCGAGCCAGGTGGAGTCAATCGGCACCGATGCCGACACCCTCCAGCAGGGCGACCAGACCACGCCGGACGTGGCTGGTGCCGCCGAGTCGCCTGCCGAGGCTCCTGCCACGGCTGAGACGACTGGCGCGGAGGCCCCCGAGGCACCTGGCGTCGAGGCCGACGGCCCCGGCGGTCACGAGGACCCGGCGGGTCAGAACGTCGACCATCAGTTCGAAGGCGTGGAGTAGCTCCGCCGGCTGAGTCGGCGGCGCGGATCGGTGACGACGAAGGGCATGCGTCGTTGCCGGTCCGCATTTTTCTGCCCTTCATCCAGGATTCAGGTGAGGCGGCGATACCGACCCTTGCTCCGATAAGGCTACGATCCTGGTAGCCGCGCCTGGAGTGGCGCTCGGGTGCGAGGAGGAAGACCCTGCGGATCCTGATCGTCGAGGATGAGGCACCCATCGCCGCCGCGGTCAAGGCGGCGCTGACGCATGACGGCCACGCCGCGGATGTGGTGGGCGACGGCAGGCAGGCGCTCGAGTGGGCAGCGACCTACGCCTACGACCTCGTGATCCTCGATGTCATCCTTCCCGGCCTCGACGGCTTTGCGACCTGTTCGGCGCTGCGGGAGCGTGGATTTTCCGCGGCGATCCTGATGCTCACCGCGCTGGACGACGTCCAGGATCGAATCACCGGGCTCGATCGAGGCGCCGACGATTACCTGGCCAAGCCGTTCAGCATGGACGAGCTCCGCGCGCGCGTCCGTGCACTCGGGCGCCGCAGGTCCGAGGAGCGAGCGCCCCGGGTACAGGTCGGCGATCTGGAGCTTGATCCGGCGACCCTCGGCGTTTCGCGTGCGGGACGGAGCATCCGGCTCACATCCCGCGAGTTTGCCCTGCTCGAGCTCCTGGCACGGCATCCCGGCCAGGTCTTCCCACGCGATCGGATCATCGACGCGCTGTGGGACGCGGACTTCGCGGCGGAATCGAACATCGTCGAGGTCTACATCCGAAGCCTGCGTCGAAAGGTGGATGATGGTCGTCGCAACGGCCTGATCGAGACGGTGCGCGGATCGGGCTATCGCCTCCGGGCGCGGACAGGGGCCTGATGTTCGCCCGGACGCGTCTTCGCCTGACGCTTTGGTACGTGATCCTGTTCGCACTCGTGCTCGGGGCGTTCAGCGCGGTCTTCTATTTCGGAGTCTCGACCGCCCTCGCGCCGCAATTCGACATCGGTCCCGAGCTCACGAACCAGCAGGCCGCCGAGGTCGCGTATCAGGCCACGGTCGACCGCATCCGGCTGGCGCTGATTGCAGCCGACCTCGTCGTCATCGTGCTGGTCGGCGGCGCGGCCTGGATCCTCGCGTCACGCACGCTGCGTCCCATCAGCGAGGCTCACGCTCGACAGCGCCGGTTCGTGGCCGACGCGTCGCACGAGATGCGGACGCCGCTCGCCGCGATCCGCGCATCTGCCGAGGGAGCGCTCGCGGCTGCGGCGTCCTCGGCCGACCTCCGAGCGGCGCTCGGTGTGGTCGTCGCATCGGCAGATCGCCTCTCGCGCCTCACGAACGACCTGCTGTTGCTGGCGCGGGCCGATGAAGTGCAGGTGGTGGCCGTCAGTGGGCCGCTCGACCTCTCCGTCGTCGTCGCCGAGACGGTCGAGGCGTTCACGATCGCTCACCCGGGCCTGGCACGCCCTCACGTGACGCTGGAGCCGGATCTTTCGGTGGCGGCAGATCCCGACGCCATCGGTCGAATCGTCGCGAACCTCATCGACAATGCCTACCGATACGCGGGACCTGCGGCTCGCCCGCCACGGATCGTCACGCGTCTCGTCGAACGGGATGCCGTCGTCGAGGTCAGCGACAACGGCCCGGGGATCGCCGCCGCTGACGTGGATCGAATCTTCGAGCCCTTCTCCCGCTTACGTCCCGACGCCGGCCCGCCAGAGGGGAGCGGCCTCGGGCTTGCCATCGCGCGCAGCATCGCGCACGGCCATGGCGGTCGGCTGACGGTGGCGAGCCTGCCGGGCCAAGGGGCGACGTTCCGCCTCTCGCTACCACGCTTCAGGTGACGTTCATCTCGGGCGGCGAAAACTTGCGCTGATCGGCCGGGACACCGGCCGGCGAGACAACGCGAGGTTCCCCGCTGATGCGCCAGATCCGATGGCTGCTTTTCCTCTCTGGTATCGCGCTCGTTTTGGCCGCATGCGGCAATGCCGGTTCGGCGTCGATACCCGGGGTGAGCCAGAGTGGATCGCAGGCGCCGGAGCCGAGTGGCGGAACGACAACCGGCGACATCCCCGACAACGCGGTCTTCCGGACGTACCACGGCACGAACCCGACCTTCTCGATCGATTACGTCGAGGGCTGGCAGGTCACCCAGCAGACCGATGGGGTCACCGCGCGAGACAAGGACAGCTCCGAGGCGGTCGTGATCATCGCGAGCCAGACGGACGTCGAGAAATACGTCACCGCCACAGACCTGCCGGCGCTTCAGCGGCAAACTGGATACCAGCTCGTCAAGCAGGACAAGGTGGCGGCCGGCGGCTCGAACTACGTGCACCTGGCGTATCACGTCACGTCGCCCCCGGACCCGGTGACCGGCAAGCAGGTGCCGCTGACCGTCGACCGTTACTACGTGCCCGGCCCGGGCAGCCTTGCCACCGTGACCCTCGCCACACCCGACGGCGTCGACAACATCGATGCGTTTCGCACCATGATCGCGAGCTTCACGTGGTCCTGAGCACGGCTGCTATCCAGCTCGCCGACGTGATCCGGGTGTTTCGCGAGGCCGATGTCGAGACGATCGCGCTTCGGGGGATCGACCTCGAGGTCGATCCCGGCGAGTTCGTGGCGATTATGGGTCGGTCCGGATCGGGCAAGTCGACCTTGCTGCAGCTGTTGGCCGGGTCGGATCGACCGACCGCCGGCCGGGTCGTGGTCGACGGCATCGATCTATCTCGGGCGGACGAGGCGCAGCGGGCGAGCCTGCGGGGCGCCCATGTCGGCATCGTGTTCCAGAGCCAGAACCTCGTACCGTTTCTCGATCTCGACGAGAACGTCCAGCTCGCATCCGAGCTGGCCGGGCGCCCCGTGGATCAGGCAGCCGGCCGCGGCATCCTGAAGCGCGTGGGCCTGGAGGGCCGCGAACGTCACCGACCGACCCAGCTGTCCGGTGGTGAACAGCAGCGCGCTGCGCTCGCCACGGTCCTCGCGACCCGGGCACCGATCGTGCTGGCCGATGAGATCACCGGTGAGCTCGACTCGGCGAACGCAGCGGTACTCCTGGACCTGCTGGCCGAGATCCATGCGCAAGAGGAGGTGACGCTGGTCCTCGCGACGCACGATCCCGACGTCGCAGATCGGGCAGACCGGGTCGTCCACTTGCGCGACGGGCGCGTCGTGGGCGACAGGAGGCTGCGATGACGGTGATCAGCTGTCGGGGAGTGACGCGACGCTATGTTCGGCGCGGAATCCTCCCGGTCGTCGCGGTCAATGACGTTGACCTCGAGATCGAGGAGGGCAGCTTCGTCGCCATTGAAGGCCCGTCGGGATCGGGCAAGACAACGCTGCTGAGCATGCTGGCGGGCCTCGAGCCGCCGGACGCCGGCGAGATCGCCGTCCTCGGTCACGACCTCTCGCGGCTGACCCGCGCCGAGCGCGCGCGCCTGCGCCAGCGGCGAATCGGGATCGTGTTCCAGTCCTTCGGTCTGATCGCCAGTCTGCGCGCCGGTGCGAACGTTGCCCTCCCGCTCGCCCTCGCCGGGGAGCCTGAACGGGAGCGAGAGGCGCGGGCACGGGCGGCGCTCGCAGAGGTTGGGCTCGATTCGGCCTTCGATGCCCGCATCGACGAGCTCTCCGGCGGCGAGCGACAGCGGGTGGGGGTGGCGCGAGCCCTGGCCATCGAGCCGTCCGTCATCCTTGCGGACGAGCCCACCGGCAGCCTCGACGAGGAGAACGCCAACGGCGTGCTGCAACTGCTGAGCGCTGCCGTTCGCCACCGCGGAGCTAGCCTCGTCCTGGTCACGCACGACCCGGACAGCGTTGCCCTGGCCGACCGACACTACCGGATGCGAGACGGGCATCTGACTGAGGGGGTCCCGGCATGACCGCGCTGCGACACGCCGCTCGCCTGGTGATGCGAGAGCCTCGACGCTCGGTGGCCGCCCTGGTCGGGGTTGCCATCGCCTCGGCGCTGGTCACCAGTGTCCTGCTGTTCGGAGCCGCCTCGAGCAGCACCGTCACACGCCGCGCGCTGGCGGACCTTCCCGTTGACGGCCAGGTGGTGCTCGGCCCGCAGGCGGACGCAGGGCCAGCCACTGCAATCCTCAAGGCCGACCCCGCGGTGGGCACCATCTCGGCATTCGAGCTCGCTCACTTCGACAGCGCTGCGATGAGGAAGGCTGGGACGGCGACGCAGACAAGCACCGGCGTCCTTATTGGTGTCGACGCCTCGTACACCGCGGCTACCGGCCTCTTCGGTATCTCGTCGGGCTCGCTCGCGCCGGGCCAGGTCGCCATCAGTCGCGACCTCGCCTCCAACCTGGGAGCCGTCCCCGGCGACACCATTGCCTTCTCCCTGCCGGGCGGCGCGTCCGTCGACCTCCAGGTTTCCGGCATCGTCTCGATCGCCGACGGCGATCTGATCCTCGGGCCGATCGACCCGGCCCATCGCGCTGCCGGAGCGAACCCGCCGGTCAACGTGGCCGCCATGAGCCGCACCGACCTCGAGACGCTGGTGCTGCCGAAGATCCCGCCTGCTGCCACGTCGACCGATCCGGCCGGGGGTGGCTCACCTCCCCCGGGGACGGGCACCCCGGTCTTCGCCGCCGAACCCGCCGTCCGCCGAGAGCTCCATATCCGGCTCGATCATGCGCAGCTGCCCGGCGACCCGGTGGCCGCCCAGGCCTGGCTTGACAGCGTGCGGCGGCGCGTCGAGCGCCAGGGCGCCGGAAGCTTCGCCTGGGTGGACGATGCGGGCGCGTCCCTCGAGCCGCTGGCGGCAGACCTCGCCTGGGGCCAGATCCTCTTCATCTTCCTGGCGCTGCCGGGAATCCTCCTGGCGCTGGCCCTGTCCCGGCTGGCGGCTGATGCAACTGTTGACACCACCCGTCGCCACGCCGCACTGCTGCGGGCTCGCGGCGCCACGCAGCGACGACTTCTGAGCGTGTTCGTGGGCGCCACGTTCCTCGTGGCCTTGGCCGGGTCGGCAATCGGCGTCATCGTCGGCGCGGTCATCGGACTCACCTTTTTCGGCACCGAGCTTGCGTCGGCCGACGCGGCGCCCGCGGTCCTCCGTACCGCGGCCGTGTCGATCGGCCTCACCACTCTCCTTGCGACCCTGGCCGCGATCCTGCCGCTGCGCGCGCAACTGCGCGAGGAGATCTCGTCCGGACGCCAGGAGCTGCAGCGCGGCCGGCCCTCGCTGTGGCAGCGGCTCTACCTCGACGTCCTGGCGCTCATCGCCGGAACGGTTGTCTACGTCGTGGCGGGTGGTTCGGGGATCCACCCCGTCCTCAACGCCGAGGGGAATCCGACCGTCACCCTGGCGCTGACCTCGTTCCTGGCGCCGCTCCTCTTCTGGTCCGGTGGGACGCTGCTGCTGCTGCGGGGTGCCGGAGCGCTTCTCGGACATGGGGGGCACATCGCCGCAGCGCTTGGCCGCCTGCTCGGTCCCGGCGGCGATCTTGCCGGGCGATCGCTGACGGCCCGGGCGATGGCTGCCTCACGCGCAATCGTGGTCCTGGCCCTGGCGGTTGGCTTCGCCACAAGCGTCCTCATCTTCGACGCGACCTACCGCCAACAACAGCGCGTCGACGCCGAGCTCACGCTGGGCGCAGATCTCAAAGCTGTTCCGAGTGCACCTGCAACGATATCCGCGCTAGCCCATCTCGCCGGGCCAGGGATCGCGAGCGTGACGCCATTCGTCGATCGCGTCGTCTACGTCGGGCCCGAGGCCCAGGACCTCCTCGCGATCGATGCGACGACGCTCCCCGATGTGGCGCCCCTGGCTGATTCGTTCTTCGCGGGCTCCAGCGCCGCCGGTGCGTTCGACGCCCTGACGGCCAGGCCCGACGCCATCCTCGTCTCGGCCGAGACGGCAAAGGACTACAGCATGGTGCCGGGCGACCGCATTCGCATCCGCGTGCCCGATGCGACCGGCTCTCTCAAGACGGTCGATTTCACGATGGCAGGCATTGCGCTCGAATTCCCGACCGCACCGAAAGACGCCTTCCTGGTGGCGAACCTCTCGTATGTCGTCGCGCAAACGGGCAACAATCGGATCTCGTTCGTCCTGGCAAGAGCCGACGGCGATGTCGGCCAGGCGTCCGCGGCGCTCGCCCATCGGCTCGGTGCCGGCTGGCTGATCACCGACCTGGGGACGACGAAGGCCCGTCTGGCCAACAGCATCACGTCGGTCGACCTGTCCAGCCTCGTCTCCCTCGACGTCGTGTTCGCCGTATTGATCGCAGCGGTGGGAGTCACGCTGTTTCTGCTGGCCGGGCTTGCGGAGCGCCGGCGCGAGCTGGCGACCCTGGTCGCGATCGGGGCGGAACCAGGTCAGGTGCGCGCTTCGGTGATCGGCGAGGCGCTCTTCGTCGGTGTCGCCGGGGTGAGCACCGGTCTGCTGACCGGCGGGCTGGTCGGAATCGCCCTGCTGCAGATCCTCGCCGGCGTTTTTGACCCTCCCGCAGATGCTCCTGCGATTCCGCTCGCACTCATCGCTGCGATGATCGCAGCGATACTGGCCGCACTCGTGGCAGCCGTCGGGATCGCCGACCGCGCGGTCTCCCGACTAAGCGTCGTGGCTGCACTCAGGGAGCGCTGATGGTACCCGCGCGCCGGAGTCGTCGCCAGGCGCGACGCAGCAGCTAGGCGCGGACCTCCTGGCGCATGAACTGGATGTAGCCGATCGCGAAGCAGATGACGGTCAGCGCGACGAGCGCCACGACGTGCGGCCAGACCAGCAGCAGGCTCTGGTCGAGAGACAGGAGGGTGGGGATCTGCTGCTGTGCCTGCGTGAGCTGTCCGAGCGTGGCCGGCACCGATGTCTGCGTCAGCGACGGATTGAGCAGGACCGATGAGGCCTCCGAGTAGAGGGTCGTCGGCAACAGGCGCAGGACGAATGCGTGCAGCTGGTAGAGGCCCAGCGCCTGGTCGGCCGGGGCGCTGCTGGAGATCGGGGCGATCGCCCCAAGCAGCAGATTGACCAGGAAGCGGCCAAACATCGCGACCAGCATCCAGGCGCCGAAGCCGGCCAGCGCGGCGGTGGCGGCTCGCTGCACGACGACCGACAGCAGCAAGCCAAAGGCGAGCCAGACGGCGACATAGGCGACCGTTACCACGAACCAGATGACCAGGCGCAGCACCTCCGACCAGGCCGGCACGATTCCCAGCCGCAGGAGCCCGAAGCCCGAGATGAGCAGCACGACCGAAGCAAGCACCAGCGTGATGGCGACCAGGGAGGCCACGAACTTGCCGTTGATCACGTCGTCGCGGTGAATCGGCTGGGCTACCAGCCGTGGGAGCGTCCCCTGCGCCCGCTCACCGTTGACCGCGTCGAAGGCAAAGGCGATCCCCAACAGGGGGGCAGCCAGACCGATGAAGCCCTGCACGCTGACATCGAGCCCGAAGATCGAGACATCCTGCGGACCGATGATGAAGAGCGCCAGGAAGACGGCCTGGGCTCCGCTCACCTGCGACGCTAGCTGGTGGATTCGATCGGTCGCCAGGAAGAGGGGGATCCCCGCCGCAAGACCGAGCACGAGCAGCAGGATGAAGAAGCGGACGCTGAGCACGTGGTCGGCGAATTCCTTGCCCGCGACCACCAGCCAGCCGTTGCGCGGCACGCTCTTGACAGGCGCGGGGACCGCGATCGGCGTCTCGATGGCCGTCACGCCACCACTCCCGCCGGCTCGGCCGCCTCGACCGCGTCTGAGTGCAGACCCGCCTGGTAGAGCGCAGCACGGTAGATCTCATCGAGCGAGGCCTGCGTCGAGCGGATGGCGGTCAGCCCGAGCGCTTCGCGCGAGGCGGCCGCCAGGACCTCCTCGCGAACCTGGCGCCCTGCGTCGGCCGGCCGCACGGTGAGCGACCACGGATCGTCGGGTCTGGAGCCCGGCTCGACCCGTTCAACGTTCGGGATGGCCGACAGGATCGGTCCGATGCGGGCGGCGGCTCCTGCCGCCTGCTCTCCTTCGAAGGTCACCTCGACCTGCCCGGTATCGTTGCCGAAGTGAGTCGCCAGCTCGGGCACCGTGCCGAGCCCGATGAGCCGTCCGGCCGCGAAGATCCCGACGCGGTCGCAGACTGACTGGACCTGGGTCAGCAGGTGGCTCGAGAGGAGCACGGTGACGCCGCGCTCGTCGACCAGCCGGCGCAGGAGCTGCAGGATCTCGACCACGCCGATCGGGTCGATCGCCGCGGTCGGCTCGTCGAGGATCAGGATCTCGGGGTCCTTGACCAGCGCATCCGCGATGCCCAGTCGCTGGAGCATGCCGCGCGAGTAGGTGTCGGCGCGTCCGTCGGCGCGGTCGCTCAGCCCGACATGCTCGAGCGACTCGTCGACGGTGGCCTCCGCCTCCGCACCGCGCAGCCCGTTCAGGCGCGCCGTGTAGCGCAGGTTCTGCCGCCCGGTCAGGTCTCCGTAGAAGCCGACGCTGTCCGGAAGGTAGCCGACCTGGCGCTTGACCCGCAGGGCATCGCGCGCTGGGTCGAGGCCCATCACGCGGGCGCTCCCGGCGCTCGGCTCAGTGAGGCCCAGGAGCATCAGGATCGTGGTGGTCTTGCCGGCCCCGTTCTGGCCGAGCAGTCCGAAGATCTCGCCGCGCCGCAGCTCAAGGTCGAGGCTGTCGACTGCGACGAGGTCGCCGTAGCGCTTGGTCAGCCCCGCCGCGACGACGGGAGGCTCGGCGACCATCACCGTCGTCCGTATCGCTGGAAGACCCACCACAGCCCGAAGAGGACGAGGACGATCAGCGCCAGTCCCACGAAGCCGAAGAGCGGCGAGGTCTCGATCGTCATGCGAATGTCGACCGAGCCGTTGGCATCGGCATTGCTGGCCTGGAAGGTGACGACGTAGTCGCCCGCGATCGCGTCGTTCGAGGGCACGATCGTGGCGGTGACGGTCGCGCTCTGCTTGGCAGCGATGCTCGCGACGGTATCGGAGGGATCGAAGGTCACCGTCCAGTCGGTCGGCGCCGTCGCCGAGAGGATGACCTGGGTCAGCGGCTGGGTTCCGTCGTTCTGGATCACCAGCTGCTGGATGATGGCAGCCCCCGCCGATCCGGAGTTGCTGAGCCGCTGGTCGGGGGTGGTCAGCGTCAGTGCGTTGGTGCCGGTCACCTCGACCGAGAGCTGCGCATCGATGGTCCGGTCGCCAACGGTCGCACGCACGTTGATCGGATAAGTTCCCGGCGTGACGTCGGTCGGCGGCTTGGCCGAGACCGAGACCGCGGCATTGCCGCTCGCCTGGACGACGGCGCTGGCTGCCTGCGTCTGTCCGGTCAGCGTGGCATTCACCTCCCAGGCGGTCGGACCGACCCCGGTCACCGCGAAGGTGAGGTCCTCAGCAGTCTCGTTGCGCAGGGTCAGGTTGAAGGTGAAGGTCGTCCCTGACGGCCCCCGCAGGGAGGGAAAGTCGCTGCTGAGGGTGACGTCACCCGCCGCCTTGCTCGAGACCTCGACCGCGATCGGCAGGTCGGCGCGAACGCCGCCTGCCGTCCCGGCGACGATCAGCTGGGTGACGCCATCGGCGGCGGTGGTCGGTAGCTGCAGGTCAAGTCGAACGGTGGTCATGCCGGTTGCATCGGTCTGGACGCCGTGGACGACGTAGCCGCCTCCGCGAAGGATTGCGGTCCAGTCGGTTGGCACGCCGGTGACCGCCACGGCGACCTGCTGATTTGCGTCGCCGGTGACCGTGATGTCGAAACTGACCTTGGAGCCGGGCGCCACCGAGACCGATGGGTACGGGGTGGTCAGGCTCAGGCCTGCCGCGAGCGTGGCGGGAGCGGCCGCAAGGGTCAAGGTCAGCAGCAGGCCGCCGACTGCGAGCACTCTGCGTCTGGGATGGATCGGGGTCGCCACTCGGACTCCTCCAGGCGTCACGTTTTCCGCGTCACTTATGGGCGCAAGGAGGAAACTGAACTGAAGTACGCCATATTGCAAGCAATGCCGGGGCAACAGTTTGTTGAGATAGGTAAACCGATCGGCTCACCCTGCGCCCATGGGTCGGTATCCCACCAGGATGGGATCATAGGCGCCGAATGCAGCCCCGGGACCCTGCCCGCCCCGCATCGCGCACCGCGCCCCTGCCCAACGAGGAGGCGGTCGTGGCCCGCGCCTGCGCGGGCGACCGGGCCGCATTCACGCAGCTGGTCGAGCACTACCAGTCGGCCTGCTACGGGCTCGCCTGGCGGCTGCTGGGCGACGGCGACATGGCAGCCGATGCCGCGCAGGACGCCTTCGTGCACGCCTACGACGGGATCGCGAAGTACCGCGGCGGGCTCTTTCGCTCGTGGCTGCTGCGGATCACCGCCAACGCCAGCTACGACATCCTGCGCCGCATGCAACGGCGGCCGACCACCGTGCTGCCCGACCCCGAGGAGGGCGCGGTCGAGCTGCCGGATCTGGGAGCTACCGATCCCGAGGCCGAGGCGGGTCGATCGGAGCTGTACCGCTACCTGGACGCCGCGCTCCGGCGGCTGCCGGAGGACCAGCGCACCGCCGTGGTCCTGTGCGACGTCTATGGGATGGACTACGCCGAGGTGGCCGAGACGACTGCGTCGGCGCTTGGCACGGTGAAGTCGCGGATACATCGCGGTCGCCTGCGCCTGCGCGAATTGATGACCGAGCACCGGGAACTGTTCACCAGCGAGGTGCGTCTGGACCGATGACCATGCAGAACGAGTTCCACCCGAATGATGAGCGTCTCGCCGCCTACGCCGCGGGTGATGCCGATGCCCTCGCTGACCTCGCGATCCTTGCGCACCTCAACGTCTGCGAGCGCTGCCGCCCGATCGTCGATGACCTGATGCTTCTGCGCGGCGCTCTCGCAGTCCTCCCAGACCTCGCACCATCTCGCCCTCTCCGCCTCATCCCGCCTGTTCCCGAGGCGACCGCGCGCCGCGCCGGCCGGCTCGAGTGGCTGCGCCGACTCGCCGCGCCCGCGATGGCGGCCGGCGCCGGACTGGTCCTGGTCGGCGCCGTGGGGGCGTCGGGAGTCCTGAACCAGGGGACCATGGAGTCAACCGATCGGGTCGTTGAGGCGGCCAGCGCCTCGGACGCCGCCAGGGGCCCCGTCGCCGGCGCCGCCGGATCGGTTGCACCCGGGCCCCAGACCACATTCGGCAGTGGCGCCTACGGCCGAAGCGAGACGCCGCGCACCGAGACCCACGGCGTTGACGACGCCACCGGAGCCACGCCCTCCCCGGCGGAAGACCTCTTCCAGCCGGCGACCAGCCCGCCGGGCGAGCAGCCGTGGTTGACGCTCCTGGCCGCCGGGGCAGGCCTCTTCGGAGTCTCCGCCGTCGTGCGCTACTCGCTCACATCGCGAGCCGGCTAGGCGAGCTTTCCCGCCACCACTGCCGCGGCCAGCAGCGTCAGGAAGACGATCGCCACCAGCAGTGCCGCCCAGCCCGAGTCCCGGAAGGTGCGCGGTCCGATCTCCAGCGGCTGCGGTCGCCGCGTCGGCGGTACCTGCACCTCGCCAGGCTGACGAAGCGTCTTCGGGGCGGCCCGGGTCTCCGCGGCGGTGGCGCGCCAGGTGGCCCAGGTGCGGGTGGTTGTCGGCTGCGCCGGCCGAATGGTGCGCCGCGAGGCGGCCCAATGTCCGCTGCTCGGCGTCCCGGCTGTCGGATGGGCCACGTCGTATTCCCTGCGGCGCGCAGCTGAGGAGAGGACCGACCAGGCTTCGTTGACCTGCTGCATGCGAGCAGCCGTCGCCTCATCGGGATGCAGGTCGGGATGGAAGCGCTTCGCCAGGCGTCGGCGGGCACCCGCCACCTGCTGCTGCGTTGCGTCGCGCGCGAGCCCCAGGATGGCGTATGGATCGAAGGGCAACCGGCTCGGCACGGAGCCGATTCTAGGCGAGGAGCGGGGGTCTAGACTCGGCCCATGGCCGACCGCCGACCGGTGCTCATGTTGATCGACGGCCCGAGCATCGTGTATCGGGCCTATTTCGCCATGATGCAGACTCCGCTCACGACCTCGGACGGCATGCTGGTGACCGGCATCTTCGGCTTCTTCAACATCGTCCTGCGCGGGATGCAGGACCTGAAGCCGGACTATGCCATCGTGAGCTTCGACCTCGGCAAGCCGCAGTTCCGCTTCGACGCCTATCCCGAG
>JBBQGI010000027.1:0-14578 GCA_038322875.1 Candidatus Limnocylindria bacterium
TCGATGTGGTACTTCGCGGCTGCCCAGGCCAGCATGCGCACCAGCGAGGCGTGCGCCGCCGCGGTGGGCGCCTGCAGGTCGAAGTTGCCCAGCAGAGCGACCGCCAGCGTGCCCTGGTTGTAGTACTTGGTGTGGCCGGCAGCGACGCCGAGGCCTGCCTCGTTGTCCGAGCTTGGAGTGGCGCCGTTCCAGAAGTCGCGCGCGTAGCGGCCCTCGTAGACGCGGCCCGCCTCGTCGATCAGGTAGTTGTAGCCGATGTCTGCCCAGCGCCTGGTGACGGCGTGGTAGTAGTAGATGGCCCGCACTGTGGCGGCGGGATCGGCGTCCGAGTTGCGGCCAGCCGTGTGGTGGACCACCAGCTTCTGGACCGGGTAGTACTCGCGCGGCCACTGCTCATCGCCGGCAGCATCGAACCGCAGGGATTCGTCGGCGCCCCAGGCGCTGCGCGAGATGACACCGGGAAGCGTGGTCCCGGCGTCGGCCTCGGCACCGAGCCCCATCGGCATCGGTTCCGGACCGGCGGCATTCAGGGACAGGATCGTCAGCTTCGCGAGCGGCCGATCGGTGTGGACACGGACTTCGCGGACCCCGTCAACCCGAATCAGGGCGCCGTAGGTCTCGTCCGTGGGGGCGCCATCCGGCCCATCGTTGGAGTCCTCGACGTCGACCGCCTCCGGTTCGGAGAACGTCGTTCCATCGGTGCTGAAGGAGGCGGTCACGATGGCGGCTGGATGGCCGGCCCAGCGGATCGCCACATGGGTTGAGTCGGGTGAAACGTCGAAATCGTGCGTGTCGGTGACGGCGACGGTGGTCTCCGCGGCTCGTACCTTGACAGGGCCAGGCTCGGGGCGCGGCGCCATGGGCGCCAGCGTGGTCAGCATCAGCGCCGCGACGATCGACGCGGCGAGCGGACGGAGGAGAAGGGACTTCAGGTGCATCCGGTGGGCTGCGGCTCATGCGGGTTCAATCGGCTCGCGACCAACCTTAGCCCCATGGTGGCAGGTTCGCCCTTACCCGGTCTGTCCAGTGCGACACGGGACTATCGGGCCGCGCATCCGGACGGGCATCGGTCATCATCGGGTCCATGCCAGAGTTGATTCGCCGCGACAGGACCATCCGCGAGGCCGAGGAAGGGCACCTCTCCCCGGCCGCCACGAGGTCGGCTCAAAGTCGCGGCCGGGCTCGCGCGGAGGAGCCGGACGCGTACCGCACCGCCTTCGAGCGGGATCGGGACCGGATCATCCATTCCAAGGCGTTTCGTCGTCTCAAGCACAAGACGCAGGTCTTCCTCAACCCCGAGGGCGACCACTTCGTGACGCGCCTGACCCACACCCTGCAAGTCGCCCAGATCGCCCGTGCATTGGCGGCGGGGCTCTCCCTCAACGAGCCGCTGGCCGAGGCGATCGCCCTGGGCCACGACGTCGGCCACACCCCGTTCGGGCATACCGGGGAGGAGGCCCTGTCGCCGTACTTCCCGCCGGACGGCTGGCATCACGCTGCCCAGAGCGTACGGGTGTACGAGGTGCTCGAGGACCTGAACCTGACCTGGGAGGTGCGCGACGGGATCCGCGCCCACTCCTGGAAGATCGTGCCGCCACCGGCAACGGCGGAGGCCATCTGCGTGCGGTACGCGGATCGCATCGCGTACCTCACCCACGATGCGCTCGACGCGATCCGGGCTGGTGTGCTGGACACCGGCGCCTTTCCGCCCGCCGTCCAAGGGCGCTTCGGGGAGCCCGGCCGTGCCTGGGTCGGCGAGATGATCCAAGCAGTGCTGGACAACTCGTTGCGGGTCGGCGAGGTCCGCATGGACGAGGAGACGCTGGCGATCATGCATGACCTCCGGGACTTCATGTTCGAGCGGGTCTACCTCGCTCCGTCGCTGCTGCGCGAGCAGCGCGCCGCCATCGATACCCTGCGGGACCTCGTCGACCACCACCTGGCACATCCCCAGCAGATGCCGGCCAGCTATCGCGAGGACGACGCGCCGCTGATCACACAGGTCGCCGACTACGTCGCAGGGATGACCGACCGATACGCCCTGGCCGCGCACCAGCGCCTGATGCCGGCGGCCTAGGGAGCCGGGCTCTGCCCGTCGTACAGCTGGACGGTGCCGTCGTCGCAATCCAGGAAGACCTGGTCGGGCCGATCGGTGGACAACTGCGATGGGGTGCTCCCCGGAGGTCCCCACATCTGCCGGGTGGTCAGGCCAATGAAGGTCGAGCCGATCTCCACGGGCGATCCAGAGGGGAAGCTGGGGGCGGCAGCGGGCGACCCTGCCGGCAGATAGGCCCGATCCCCCCACTGCAGCCGATCGGGGCAGCCGGAGAGACGGTCGAAGGCACGCGACATGCCGAAGAGCCCGATCGCCAGGAAGACGACGACCGCCAGGGTCCCGCAGCCGATCGCGCGCCAGTTCACGGCCTGGTGATCTGGAAGCGGCCGTAGCCGCCGCCTGCCGGGGAGCGCGCGGCCTCGACGCGCTCCACCACCGATCCGGGCGGTCCCTGGTGGAGGAGCTGCTCGAGTGCGTCGAGCGACGCGGAGCTCCCCTCCGCGACGAGCTCGACCGACCGCTCGTCGGGTCCATTCATGACCCAGCCAGTGAGGCCCATGCGGTCGGCGGCCGAGCGGACCCACCACCGGAATCCCACTCCCTGCACTCGACCGACGACGGTGGCCGTCAGCCGTTGCTCCCCCGCGGGCGAGGGCGAGCTCACCGCGCGGCCGTCGATGGCCAGGCGAGCATCGCCACCTCCAGCGCCAGCCGTGGCGCCGCGCTCTGACGAAGCCCTTCCCGGATCCGCTCCAGCAGGGCAATGAAGTCGCAGATCGCCGGCTGTCCGATCTGTGCGGCGATTGCCGGGAGGTGGGGCAGCACCGCCGCACTGGCGGCAATCTCGGGCCGGCCGGCGGATGCCACCAGCAGGTCGCGCGCCAGTCCCAACCACGCCTCCACGATGAGCAGCGCCGACTCCCGCTGGGCGGCGCTGGTTGGCTTGGCTGTCTCCGCATCGGGCGATGACGCTTCGGCTTCTGCCGGTCGGTGCACACCGAAGCGCGCCGCTCCATCGAGCAGGTCCCGAACCGAGCCGAAGCGATCCGCCCGACCGCGGTCGATCAGCCCGAGCAGCTCGCGCTGGGTTCGATGCCGCCAATCCACCAGTTCCGGATTGCGGGCATAGCCGATGGCGGTTCCCGCCAATCCCCCCGCCAATCGAGCCAGGTCGTTGGCCTGGTCTGCGGGGAGTCGCTCGCGATCGACCAGCCAGGCGGCCAGCTCGGCACGCGGCACGGCGCCGACCCGCAGCGACTGGCTGCGGGAGCGGATGGTCGGCAGGACCCTGGTCGGTTCATCGGCCACCAGGACGAACATGTGCCGGCTGGTGGGCTCCTCCAATGCCTTGAGGAGGGCGTTCTGGGTCTGCTCGCTGGCCCGGTCGACTCCTTCGACGAGGATGACTCTTCGCTCGCCTGCGATCGGCGCGCCGGCACTTTGGGCGAGCCAGCTGCGCGCCACCGCCACGATGCTCTCGCCGGTCGAGCGATCGTCCCGCCAGCGTTCGGGCGAGCCGATGACGAGGTCCGGGTGGGTGCGCGCCCGCGCGTCGCGGCAGCCGCGGCAGGCGTTGCATGGTCGCTCATCGGCTGCGGCCTCGCACAACAGGAGGGCCAGCAGGTCGTCGACGAAGGCGCCCTTGCCGCTCCCGACTGGCCCATGGACCAGCAGGGTGCGCTGCAGGCGCCCACGGGCCGACGATTGTTGCGCGATGGCCCGGGAGGTTGCCTGGCCGAGGCTCTGGAAGCCCGGCTGAACCGGTGTCTGGCTCACCGCCGGAGTATAGGGAGCCTCGATCGTAAGCCCGCGGTAACGAGCCGGTGAGGCCTGTCGCCGCACACTCGGGGGAGCCCCGCCGGGCCGCCCGGGCACACGCGCTGGCGGCCGGCTGGCAACCGGACCCGCCGTATCGGGAGGCGGCCTGCGGGGCGCCAAATGGAGAACCGTGCCATACTTGGAGCACGCCCCCAACCTGAGAAGCAAGGAGACGAGACCATGCCCGATCAGGTAAGTACCAACGCCAGATCGACCGTTGAGCGGTTGCTCAACCCGGGCCTGCAGGATGAGATAACGAAGCGCGGCCGCGCCCTGGCGGAGGTCATCGGCGACGCCGCGGAGACGGCCTCCGAGCGCGCCGCAACCTCCTGGCGCGATGCCGAGCCGATGCGTCGCCAGGCGGCGCGTGCTGGCCGCGATGCATTGCGCTGGGGTCGCCGCATATGGCGCAGCGATATGCAGCCGAGCCTGAGCCGGCTGTGGAGCAACCGTACGGCAGCGCTCGGTGCCGCCGGCGCAGCTGTACCCGTCGCCCGTGAGCTGATCGACGACGCGGCCGTCCGCATGGGGATCCGCAAGCGACGGGAGCAGCGCCATTGGGGCGCCTTCTTCGTCGGGATCCTGCTCGGCGCCGCCGGTGGCGTGATCGCAGCCATGCTCACCGCCCCCAAGGCGGGACGCGAGATGCGCGATGAGCTTGCGGAGTCGGCGCGCGACGCCGCCAGCCGTGCGCGCGAGGTCGCAGCCAAAGCTCGAGACGCCGCCGTCGCGGCAGGTGCCTCGGCCGGCGAATGGGTCCCGATCTTCCAGCGGCCTGACATCGAGGCCGAGGAGAACGGCACCACGGGGGTCGAGGCCGCAGACGCCCCCGAGGTCACGCGACCTGCCAGTCGCAAGCGCGCCGCCAGCACCTCCAGCGACGAGGTTGAGCAGCCCGGCTGATCGACCGGCAGACAGACGAAGAGGCCGGCCCGGAGGCCGGCCTCTCTTGTTTCCCCGAAGGTCAGGTGGCCTTCGTTCGTCCCGAGCGGAATCGCTGCCAGATCCCTTCCTCGCCGCCGGACGTACCGGCCGAGACGTCCGATCCTTCGGCAGCCGGCTTGGCGCGCGCCCTGGCCCGTGGCTTCGGTGCCTCGGCCGGCGGCGACTCGCCGTCTGCCTTTGCGGCCCGCCGTCGAGGCTTCGGCGTCTCCGCGACCTCGGCCGCGGCCGTGTCGGCGGTCGGACCAGCAGCCCGTCCGCGGCCACGAGTGCCTCGCTTGGCCGGAGCCTTTGGCGAAGCATCCGACGCGGCGTCGGTGGCCGGAGCCGCGTCATTCGCTGTCGCCGGAGTGGCCCGTGAGCGGCCGCGGCGCGGCTTGGGCGCCTCCGCTGCCGGAACGGAGGCATCGTTGGCGGTGAGCGGCAGGCCAAGCTCGGCGAGGGTTGCCGCATCCGCCTCCTCGAAGGTGTACTCGCGCACCTCCTCGCTGTCGGTCCGGCTCACGTCTCCGATCGAGCTGGGCTCGGTCCGGCCGACCTCCGCATCGACGGGCGCGGTCGTCGAGGCGGCTTCATCGGTATGCACGCGTCCCCCCCGACCCCGGCCGCGACCACCACGGCGGCGGCGGCGGCGATGCGCCTCGGCGGTCGCCGATTCGCCAGCGCCCTCACCGGCGGCGACCGGCTCGGGCGGCTCCTCGGTTCCGGGAGCCATCGATTCGATGACCGCCGGCTCGGGACGCGCACGGCCGCGCCCGCGCCCGCGCGCCGTCGTCGTTCCCCCGCCCTCGCGAATGGCTGCCAGCGCGGCCGCGGCGACGGCGGCGGGTGCCTCGCGGAAGCCGAAGTCGGGGACGACCTCCTTGGCCGGCATCGGCGGGGCGCTCATCACTTTGCTCGCCTTGTCGGCGTCCTTGCCGCGCCCGATACCGATGATCTTCATGATGTCGATGAACTCATCGGCGACCGCGATCAGGTCGGAGCTGGTGTTCGGCCGGAAGCTGATCACCTCGCAGCGGACGCCCTTGTCCTGGAGCGCGCGGATCGCAGGAGCGAAGTCGCCGTCTCCCGAGACGATCACGGCGATGTCCATCCGATCGGCGAGGCGGAATAGATCCACCACCAGCTCGATGTCCAGGTTGGCCTTGACGCGGCCGTCGCCGAACTTGCGGATGTCCTTGTGAACGACCTTGTAGTCGTTCTTGCCCAGGAAGTCGATGAACTTGCGCTGGTTTTCGTTCTCCGGATCGAGCCCGGAATAGGCGTAGGCGCGAATCAGGTCGCGTCCCTTGGTGGCCGCTTTCAGGAGTGCGACGTAGTCGACGTCGACCTCCAGGCCGCGGGCCGAGTAGTACAGGTTGGCAACGTCAACGAAGACGGCCACGTTCTTGCTCAAGTGAGCTTCTCCTAGGTTTTGATTCCGATGCGGCTGACGATGTGGGGTCCCGGCCCCGGCGCGCCAATCTGAACGATCAGGCGGTGGCGCGGCTCAGGAGCGCCCCTCGTCTCGCGAACCCGGCTCCCTTGATGAGTGCCGGCTCGGCGGTGGCGAGAGGATCGGTGACATCCACACGCGTACAACCCTTATTGCGCGCCGAGACCACCAGGTGCTCGATGATCGAGATACCCAGGGCGCTCCGCTGCGCGGCGTCTGCTGCCGGCGCGGCGCTCTCCGACCGTCCAGCTGCGGGCTCCACTCCGAGCTCATCGATGACGCCGATGAACGGACCCGAGCGGACCGAGGGACGGATCGAGAGGACCCCGATGCCGACGACTCGGCGTTCGACCTCCGCGACGACCACGGTGGCCGACGGCATGAAGAGGAGATTGCGGAGCCGATCGGTGTCCTCGCGCCGCTGGCCGGGATCAGTCGGTTCTCGCATCAGGATGCGGATCGCGGCATCGATATCGGTCAAGCGGGCGCTGCGGACGTGATTCTCCACGGGAGCCTCTCGGGAGCGAAACGCAGCGCGTGGGCTGCAGACGTACCCGCGAAAAGGATACCACGCCGCCGCCGAGCCCGGCCGCGGCAGGCCCGAATGAACCTCCCAGCAGCACACAGGACTACTCATTTACGCAGCGCAGGACCCCTTGCGCGCACGTGGAGGCGCCCGTATGATGCGCCCCACTCTTTACTGAGCTGGCGTGCTCGCGCCTACCCGAGCAATTGGAGGATCACTGGATGCGGAATCTTTTGCGATGGAGCGCCGTCTTGACGGGCATGCTCCTCGTCCTTGCGGCCTGCCAGGGTACTGGCACGTCGCCCAGCGAGGGGGCGAGCCAGCCGGCTAGCGCCGCGGCGAGCGCCGACGCTGATGCCATCTGCGCGGCAGATGCAAAGGGCTGTGTAACGGTCGCCCCTGGCGACCCGATCAAGTTCGCCAGCGCGAATGCCATCAGCGGTGACGTCGCCTCCCTGGGCAATGACATCAACTTCGGCATTCAGGTCGCAATCGACGACCGTGGCCAGCTGCTCGGACATGATGTCGAGCTGGTCAAGGAAGACGCTGGATGTGGCGACGCCGCCACCGGGCAGACCGCCGCGCAGGCGATCGTGGCCGACACCCAGATCATCGCCGTGGTCGGCACGAGTTGCTCCCGCACCGCAGTCCCGGCCATGCCGGTCCTGGCGGGCGCCGGCGTGACCATGATCTCTGCCGCGAATACGGCCCCCTCCCTGACGAACCCGGACAAGCCGGACTTCGGCGGGCCCTTCTACTTCCGCACCGCGTACAACGACAACGTGCAGGGCGCTGCCATTGCCAAGTACGCATGCGAGCAGCTAAACGCCAAAACGGCCGCGACCGTGCATGACGGCAGCCCGTACGCAGAGCAGCTACAGCAGGTCTTCGTGGACCAGTTCGCCGCTCTCTGCAACGGCAAGACCACGTCGCAGCAGGCGATCAACATCGGCGACACCGACTTCCACTCGGTGCTCACGACCATCGCCTCCAGCAACGCGGGCGCTGCACCTGACCTGTTCTTCTTCCCGATCTTCGATCCTGAGGGGCCGCTTCTGGCCCAGCAGACCGCGGACGTCGCGGGACTCGAGAACATGATCCTGATGGGCGCCGATGGCGTCAAGGACCAGGGCTTCATCGACACTGCCGGCCAGTTCGCGGCCGACAAGGGGATGTACTTCTCTGGACCTGACCTCAACTTCGGTACCAAGTACACCGGCGACTTCATTCCGAAGTACACGGCGCTCTCGGGCACAGATGGCCCGATCGCTCCGTACCACGCTCACGGCTTCGACGCCATCAACATCCTCATGGATGCAGTGGCCAAGGTTGCCGTGACCGACGCGGATGGAAACCTTCGGATCCCACGTGATGCCGTTCGGGAGTACGTCCACAACCTGAAGGACTACCCCGGCCTGACCGGAACCTTGACCTGCGACGAGAACGGCGACTGCGGTAGCAAGTTCGTCTCGATCGCGCAGCTCAAGCTCGACTCGGCGAGCGGCAAGCTCACGTTCCAGGAGGTCTACACCACGCGGTCCGGCTCGTAACGCCGTCGCGTGACGTGACCTAGGAACATCGTCAGGAGCGGGTGGGCCGGCAATCGGCTCACCCGCTCCCATTACTACCCGGACCTGATCCAAGGAGATACGGGTGCGGCGATCACGGCGAATTTCTCTCGTCGATATCGTTCTCATGGCGCTTCGCGTCGCGGTGGTCGTCGGCGTCGGGCTGGGAACCTGGGCAACCCTCTCCCAGGGCCTGCTCACCGGTGACCAGTGGCGCGACCTCCTCATCTTTGGCATCGCCCAGGGCAGCGTCTACGCGCTGATCGCCCTCGGCTACACGCTCGTCTACGGCGTGCTGCTGATGATCAATTTCGCCCACGGCGACGTCTTCATGTTCGGCGGCATGACCTCCTTCTTCGTCGCCGACTCGCTGGGCCGCTCGGGCTTCTTGGACGCCAATCCCATCGTCGGCATGGGAGCTGTCCTGCTCACGGCCATGTTCAGCTCGGCTGTCCTGGCGGTGCTGCTCGAGCGGATCGCCTATCGGCCCCTCCGTCGGGCACCCAGGCTCGTGCCGCTCATCACCGCCATCGGCGCGTCGCTGTTCATCAGCAACAGCGTCCGCGGCCTCTACGGCGAGCAGGTCAAGGCCTTTCCCCAGCTCGACCTCCTGAAGGGCAAGTTCGACATCCTGGGGATCCCCATCCTGAAGACCCACGTGGTGGTCATCATCGCCGCAGTGGTGATCATGCTCGGCCTCTACTGGTTCGTGGAGCGCACGCGCACCGGGCGCGCCATGCGAGCCATCAGCGAGGACAAGGACACGGCGGCGTTGATGGGCATCAATGTCGACCGCATCATCGCGATCACCTTCATGATCGGCGGGATGCTCGCTGGCGCGGCGGGTGTGCTCTACGCCCTCGTCTTCAACCAGGTGCACTGGTTCATGGGATTCCTGCCCGGGATCAAGGCCTTCACCGCCGCGGTCCTTGGCGGCATCGGCAATATCATCGGCGCGATGCTGGGCGGGCTGAGCCTTGGGGTGCTCGAGTCGGTGGCGCCGGCGCTCCTGCTCTCCGGCTTCAACGTGCCGTCGCCGAACCAGCTCCGCGACGTCGTCGCGTTCAGCGTGCTGGTGCTGGTGCTGATCTTCCGACCATATGGCATCCTCGGACGCCCGGAGGGCCGCTGAGGTGACCGATGACACCGGCCTGCTGCGGCGTGCGCTGTGGTTCGGCTTCATCGCCGGCTCCCTGGGTCTGTACCTGACCGCGGTCGGGATCGTCCTCGCCTTCGCCGAACGCAACACCGTCACCGGCGTCGTAACGCTCGGCCGTCTCATGCTGATGGTGCCGCCGCTGGCGCTCGGCTTCGTGACGGCTGGGCACGGCAAGGGACTCGCCCAACGCCTGGGGGCTGGTCTCGTGACCGGCCTGACGAGCGGCGTGATCCTAGCCGTCGCCCTCGTCATCGTGAGCAACATCGAGGTCCGCAGCATCCTGGTCCGCGTCTCCGCCCCGCTGATCGACTTCGTCGAATTTGGTCACGGGCCGACGACCGGAGCGCTGCTCAACGTGGCGACCGCCGCAGGCGCCGGTCTGCTCGGCGCGGCGGCGCGAGTCATGTCGCCCCGACTGCGACGCCCCCTCGTCAGCGCAGCCCTCGGCGTCGTCGTCATGAGCATGCTCGAGCCATTCCTGCGCCCGCGGCTGACCGACTTCGAGCTCGGCGCCATCGCGCGCTTCCTGTTCGATCACAAAGGCCTCAGCCTCCCTGCCGCCGTGGTGGTGGCGATCGTCTTCGCGGTGGCGACCTATGGGTGGCCGGCCGTCCGGACCGCCACCGGACGCAGGATCGCCGCGGCCGATCCAGGGACGCAGGCCACGATCCGAGGCATGGCCCTGCTGGTCCTGATCCTCTTCCTGCTGGCCCTTCCCCAAATCGCCGGCTCGTTCCTGAGCCAGGTGCTCGTCTTCGTCGGCCTCTACACCCTGCTTGCGCTCGGCCTGAACATCGTGGTCGGCTACGCCGGCCTGCTCGACCTGGGCTATGTCGCGTTCTATGCGGTCGGCTCCTACTTGACCGCCCTTCTCACCTCCCCTATCTCGTCGCTCCATCTCGGGCTGCCCTTCTTTATCGCGCTCCCCATCGTCGTGCTGGGGGCAGCCTTAACCGGCCTCTTCATCGGCGCGCCGGTGCTGCGGCTCCGGGGCGACTACCTGGCCATCGTCACGCTCGGCTTCGGCGAGATCGCGCGGATCCTCTTCCTGTCCGATGCGCTCAAGCCGATCTTCGGGGGCACGCAGGGCATCCTGAGCGTGCCACCCCTCTTCGGCGTCGCCAAGATCTCCGTGCCGATCCTCGGCTGGGAGCTGAGTGGCCCGACGCTCACCTACTACCCGCTCCTCGGGCTGTGCATCTTCGCCGCCTTCGTCGCCTACCGGCTCAAGTACTCGCGCACGGGCCGCGCCTGGAACGCCATGCGCGAGGACGAGGACGTGGCGCAGGCGACCGGCGTCAACACCACGAACTACAAGCTGCTCGCGTTCGCGTTGGGCGCGTCGGTCGGATGCCTGGGTGGGGCGGTCTTCGTGACGCACCTGGCATCGGTCTTCCCCGGCACCTTTAGCATCCTCGTCTCGATCACCGCCCTGTCGATCATCATCCTGGGCGGCATGGGGAGCATCCCCGGCGTGGTAGTTGGCTCCCTCGCGCTGATCGGCCTGCCCGAACTGCTGCGCGAATTCGCCGAGTTCAAGCTCCTCGTCTACGGCGGCGTCCTGGTGATCATGATGCTGGCGCGTCCCGAGGGACTGGTGCCCGACGTGACTCGCCGCCGCGAGCTGCACGAGGTCGAGGGGGAGCCCGAGCCCGAGTCCGGCGAGGATTCGCTCGCCGCCGAGGGCGCCTGACCGATGCAATCACACGCCATCGACCCGACCAGCATGACCAGCCAGGAGTCGGCCAACGCCCTCCTGCTCGAGGCGCACGGCGTCACCAAGCAGTTCGAGGGCCTGGTCGCCAATCGGGATATCGACTTTGACATCCCGCGCCACTCGATCGTCTCGATCATCGGGCCGAACGGTGCCGGCAAGACGACATTCTTCAACCAGATCACCGGCATCTTCGCGCCGACCGCCGGGAAGATCGTGCTCGATGGGGTGGACATCACCGGCTTTGCCCCGCATGAGGTGGCCGAGCTGGGCATCGCCCGCACCTACCAGAACATTCGCCTCTTCCAGAACATGACGGTGCTGGCCAATGTCCAGGTCGGCCGCCATGTCCGGATGCGCGGCCAGTGGTTCCACGCCATCCTGGGCACCGCCTCGATTCGTCGCGAGGAGGAGGCGACCGTGGTGAAGGCCCGGGAGCTGCTCGCCCTGGTCGGCCTGCGGCGATCGGTGGAGGACGACCTGGCCAAGAACCTCCCCTACGGCGACCAACGGCGGCTAGAGATTGCCCGCGCCCTGGCGAGCGATCCGAAGCTGCTCCTGCTCGACGAGCCGACCGCCGGCATGAACCCGGGCGAATCGCGGCAGATGACCGACTTCATCGCCCGCCTGCGGCGGGACCTGCGCCTCACGATCCTGCTCATCGAGCACGACATGAAGGTCGTGATGGGGGTCAGCGAGCGGATCACGGTGCTCGACTACGGCGAGAAGATCGCCGAGGGCACGCCCGCCGAGATCCGCGCCAATCCACGGGTCATCGAGGCCTACCTCGGGAAGCAGGCAACCACCGCATGACCCGGATGCTGCAGCTGGACGACGTCCACACCTACTACGGCAACATCCACGCGCTGAAGGGTGTGAGCATCTACGTTGACAAGGGCGAGGTCGTGACCCTCATCGGCTCGAATGGCGCCGGGAAGTCGACCACCCTGCGCACGATCAGCGGGACCCAGCGCGCCCGCGAAGGCCGCATCCAGTTCGAGGAGCGTGAAATCCAGTCGATGCCGGCTCACGAGGTGGTGCGACTGGGCATTGCCCAGTCGCCCGAGGGTCGCCACGTCTTTGCGCGGATGAGCGTCTACGAGAACCTGCAGATGGGCGCCTTCAGCCGAGCCGGGGCAGCGATCGACGATGACGTCGCGCGTGTCTTCGACCTCTTTCCGCGCCTGAAGGAACGGCGGGTGCAGAAGGCCGGCACCCTGTCGGGAGGCGAGCAGCAGATGCTGGCGATCGGGCGGGCGCTGATGGCGCAGCCGACCCTGCTCCTGCTCGATGAGCCATCGATGGGCCTGTCCCCGATCCTGACTGAGCAGATCTTCAAGATCATCACCGACATCAACGAGCAGGGCACGACGGTGCTGCTCGTCGAGCAGAACGCACAGATGGCGCTGAACGTGGCGCACCGCGGCTACGTGCTGCAGACCGGCCAGATCATCCTCTCCGACACGGCGGCCAACCTGGCGGCCAACGAGCAGGTGCGGCAGGCCTACCTGGGCGAGATCTAGCCGCCGCGCATGGCCGGCGACCCGCTCCTCCCGCGCCGCTCGCCGCGCGACTACCGGCCCGACCTGCGCCCGATGCTGGTCCTCGCCGGACTGCTGGTGGTGGTGGTCGTGGGCTGGATCCTGATCAGCCCCATGGTGCTCCCCGCCCGATAAGGCGGCTAGATCGGTCGGTGCCCGCCGAATCCTCGCCCTGCGCCGTACAGCACCAGGCCGGTTCCGAGCACGGCCGCAGCGAGCCCGGGCGAGCGCTGCGGGAGCGGCAGGAAGCCAACCGACCAGAGCTCCCAGATCCGGAACGCGACAGCGGCGGCCGCCACCAGACCGAGCACCAGGTAGACCCAGGGAGCATCCAGGATGAAGCCCCAGCGGCCACGCATGTAGCCGATGTCGAGCAGCACCAGCGCCGCCAGCGCCGCTCCATACACGACGATCCCCGGGCCCTCCAGCCCTATGCCGGCGCTGCCGGGGATCGGCACGCCATCGATCGTCTCGCCGCCCGCCTGCCACCAGGTCAGGAAACCGGCGGCGACCATCAGCAGGCTGCCCAGCAGAATCGGAACCCTGAAGCCGGCCCCCTCCCCTTGGGCCACGCGGCTACTCGGGGACTGGCGCGGTGTACACCGATGGCCGCAGCACGCCGATGTATGGCAGGTTCCGATACCGCTCCCCGTAATCCAGGCCGTAGCCGATGACGAAGCGGTCTGCGATGGTGAACCCTCGATAGTCGATCTCGATCTCGGCCAGGCGACGCGCGGGCTTGTCGAGCAGGCAGCAGATCTGGATCGAGGCCGGCCCCTTGTCATGCAGGTAGCGCAGCAGGTAGTTGAGCGTCAGCCCGGTGTCGATGATGTCCTCGACCACGATCACCTCGCGATCGGCGATCGACGTGGAAAGGTCCTTGAGGATCCGCACCTGGCCGCTCGACTCGGTGGAGGCGCCGTAGCTGCTCACCTCCATCAGGTCGATCGATAGCGGGATCGGCATGGCGCGCACCAGATCCGCCAGGAAGATGATCGAGCCCTTCAAGACGCTGACAAGGACGGGGTCGCGTCCGGCGTAATCGACAGCCAGCTGGGCGCCCAGCTCGGCGACGCGCGCCTGCACCTGCTCGCTGCTGAGCAGGATCTCCTCGACGTCCGCGTCGATCATCGGTCGTTCAAGGGTCCGCTGCCATTCATGGCGGCGACATCGGCCAGGAAATCGAGGCGCCCGTACTTGACCATCAGCGCCCGGAAGTCACGAGCGTAGAAGAGCTTGACGCGAAGCTCGGGGTAGAGCTGCCGCAGCCAGCGCAGCTTGCGGTTCTTCTTGCGCACCAGCGCCTGCTTGAGGGTGGTCAGCTCCACGTAAAGGTCGATCTCCGGCAGGTAGAAGTCGGGGGCGAACGACTCGACGACCGCGCCGTCGGAGTTCCAGGAGATGGGGAAGATGTCGGGTTCGTATCGCCATGCGACACCGTAGAAGTCCAGGATTCTCGCCAGCTCTGCCTCGCTCTGGTGGGCGAAGCGCGGCGAGCCTTCGATCAGCGTCGCCGCCACTGGACCTCGATCGTACCTGCCCACAGGGCGCCTGGAACCATCCTGGGCGAGTATAGCCCGGCGACTTATCCACAGATCGCCGGAAGGCGCGGTGGTTCGTGGATAACTCACCTTGCCCGGCTCGGGCCGGGGCTGGTACGGTTGGCGTCCTGCTTCCCCGGCGGCCGAGTACGGTAACCGGGCACGCGCGGGGCCGATGCGAAAGCCGGCCGACCAACCGCACGTGACCGGGAAGACTGAAACGCCACCGGAGAGGCATGTTCCTTGTCCGCACATGACGACCTCGACGCTGCCCGAGC
>JBBQGI010000028.1:0-14561 GCA_038322875.1 Candidatus Limnocylindria bacterium
GGCGCCCGCGCGGTACAGCCGCCGCCACTCGACGAGGTGGGAGCTGTACAGGCCCTCGCGGCGGAGCAGGGCGCCGACCGCGCCGGGCTCGCTCGCCGCGTTCGCCTCCTCGACGATCCGCAGCTTGTACTCGGCGGTGAAGCGCCGGCGGATCGGGCGCTCCCTGACCTCTGGGTCCGGCATCGGCAAAGCGTGGCCGACCAGGGGGCGCGGTGCCAAGGGTTCGAGCATGTCTTGCGTGCGTTCCTCTCCCCGCCCTCAGCGTGTCACCTATTCCCAGCGGGAGGGTGTCTCACTGAATCTTGGCAGAGAGGGGCCCGGCGGGGAGTAGGGTCCAGGCCGTGTCGCAGCAGGATCGTGCGGACCGTCGTGGCGGAGATCCTGATCTCGAGCTTCAGCAGCTCCCCGCGGATCCGCTGGTAGCCCCAGCGTGGGTTCTGCCTGCCGAGGCGGACGACGAGGTCTCGGACTTCGGGATCGATCGGTGGCCGGCCGGGGTGACCCGACCGCCTGTGTGTCCACTTCTTCGTGACGAGTTCCCGATGCCAGCGCAGCAGGGTCTCGGGCTTCACCACGAACGAGGACCAGCTGCTCCTCGTCATCGTCCTGCCCGCCGCCGCCAACAGGACCCGGTCGAGACGGTTGAGTCGAGGGCGCTTCACCTGCCGCTGCAGCACCTTCAGCTGGTGCCGGAGCACCAGGAGCTCGATGTCCTTCTCGTCTGGTCGGCGACCTCCGGCTCCGAGGAGACGGCGGACCAGGAAGTACACGAGCGAGAACAGCATGGAGCTCCTTCCGGTAGAGGAGAGCGCATGCTACCGGTGGCGCAGACCACGAATCGGGGAAATTGAACCCTTCAGGCCGGTCGGCCTGCCCTGAGCTGCTATGGAGCGGCCGGTCAAGGGTCATCCGCGCCGTGGTCCGGTCGGTCGAGCTGCGCTATGGCGAGCGTTCGGGCGGACACGTGGCAGCGGCGTCTGGCCACGCTGAGATGCGTCGACCGCCGTGGTGCCCGGTCGCAGCAGCGCCACGCTGATGCTGGCTTGCTGACATGCAGGCCGATGTAGGTTGGGGCAGTAGGCTGTAGCATGGTCGGTGACCTCGGTATGTGGCACCCTCCGCGCCCACCGCGCGGATGACCCACGCATTTCGCAGGCGCCGGCCGCTCCATACTGACCAGGAGCCTGCGTCGAAAACGCCTCTCAGCGACCTTGAGTGGGGAGGCGGATGCGTTGTCATAGGCCTCTGTCTACGGCGTCCCGCTGCAGGTCGGGATCGTCCCCCGGATTCCGTTGGGCGTCCGCGAGCATGTACTGGGTGAACGCGGCTGAGACGCATGAGACGTTAACTGGGAATCCGGTATGCGGTGGTGGCGCAGATCCGGCCCAGTCGCATGGCCCAAAGTCTAGCGGGCCATTGTTTGTGGCCTGCGTCCCGTGGAATACTGAGCCATGCCAGTCCGCACGGTCATCGAACACGGACCCAAGGAGAAGAAGTCGGTTGCCTTCAGCATTGACTGGCCCGGGTGGAGTCGGGGGGCCAAGACCCCCGAGCTAGCACTGGAGACGCTCGAGTCCTATCGGGAGCGCTACCGGCCGGTCGCGTCGCTCGCCGGGATGGCCGCCGAGTTCAACGCCGCGGGGCCACTCGAGATCGTCGAGGACCGAATCGGCCCAGGCTCGACCGACTTTTGGGGCATCTCCTACGCGGCCTCGTCGACCGAGCATGACCCGATGGGCGACGCCGCTCTCGAGCGCGGGATAACGCTCCTGCGGGCCTGCTGGGAGTACTTTGACGGCGTCGCGGCGCGTGTTTCGCCGGAGATGCGCAAGGGTCCGCGCGGCGGAGGACGCGACCGCGATCGGATCATCCGCCACGTCATCCGCACCGAGAGCGAGGACTTCGCCAAGCAGGTCGGGTTGCGGATCCCGGAGGAGGCCGCGCTCAGCCCGGAGGGACTGCTGCAGCATCGGAAGGACTACGTCGCGGCAATGCGCGCGTACAACGCCGGAGAGGTCGCGCGGCGCATGCGGTCGTGGACGCTCGCGTTTCTCATCCGTCACTCCGCCTACCACACGCTCGACCACGCGTGGGAGATGGAGGACAAGGACCTCTACGGTTCAGGTTCCGGCAGCACGGGGTAGTCGGGTATCGGGTAGATGCCGACCACGAACCCATAGGCGGTGGAGCCGGATCGGGGCAGGCGGTCGAACTCGTGGACCAGCGCCACTGCCGCCTCCCAGAACTCGGCGGCTCGCTCGGGCGGAATCCGGGCGTGCCGGATGTACGACCAGAGGCGCTGAGGTGCATGTCGCTGACGTCGACGTCCACTACGAGCGAGCGGGTGCTGCGGGTGCCGCCATCCTCTACGCCCCTCGCGACTAGGACTACGGGCAGCGCGAATACGGGGTTCGTGATCCGGAAGGGCATTCGTGGTGGATAGCGACCCCGACGTGACGGGTGCCAGTTCGGAGGTGGGTAAGCGTTCGGCGCAAGCCCGGGAACAACGCAACGTCGGTGCGACGCATCGCCGATGCCTCGTGGTCCCTTATCTGAACCCTTATCGATCCTGTCTCATGCGTCTCATACGTCTCTTGGATGTACTGGGTGAACGCGGCTGAGACGCATGAGACGTTTCACTGGGAATCCGGTATGCGGTACCAGCACTCATCTCTGAGCCTCGATTCACGCTCGAATCGGGGCTTTTTCGTGTCCACGGAGTCCGCCGTACCCTTGTCCTATCGGACGCGCTCGAGAAGATCGAGCGTGCGGCTCATGAGCAATGAGGCCGCCTCTTGGTCGTAGGACGGCAACGAGGAGTCAGCGAACAGGTGTTCATGGCCCGGATACAGGAACAGCTCAGCGTCATCAGCCGAATTGGCCAACTGACGAGCAGCATCGATATCTCCGCCTTCCTCGGCAAAGAACGGGTCGGCGTCCATGCCATGCACCTGCACCGGCACGCCGGTGGGCCAGGTTGCCCCGTACTCGGACACGGGCATGCAAGAGTGGAAGAGCAGCGCACCCTTCGCGCCCGGCCGGGTTTGGGCCAGCTCTTGGGCGGACGCCCCGCCAAGGGAGAAGCCGGCGTAGACGAGCGTCTCCGGGATCTCGTTGGCCGCAGCACGGGCACGGTCGCCGATCGTGTTGAAGCCCGTCTGCTTGGCATAGGCGAGCCCCTCGTCCAGCGTCTCGAACACATTGCCTTCGTAGAGATCGGGAAGGTGGACGGTGTGACCTGCCTGGCGTAGCTCATCGGCGAACGCTCGAACGCCACTGGTCAGGCCCTGCGCGTGGTGATACAGAACAACCTCAGCCATATCGCTCTCCCAGGTGTGGGTCTTCCGCAACGGTCCAAAAATATGGATCGTTCGATGACCTTAGTATAGTCCATCCATGTCAGTCAGTAACAGCGTCCCCGATTACGAGCTCCACGAGACCCTCGAGCTCACCAGGGCCGATCAGGTGCGGGCGATCGGCGACGCGCTGCGGACGACACTCCTTAGCTTGCTGCACGAGCGCGCGGCATCGGTCACCGAGCTGGCAAGCGCGGTGAAGCGCCCGAAGAGCACGGTGGCCCACCACGTCAACGTTCTCGTCCGCGCCGGCTTGCTGCGCGTCGTACGGACGCGGCGCGTGCGGGCCGTCGAGGAGCGCTACTACGGGCGCACCGCGCGAATGTTCTATGTCGGTTTGGGTAACCGGGCGGAGGGCACCACCCTTTCGCGGGACTTCAACGATTTCGAGGTCGCGGCCGCGGAATCCCGCGCTGCCTACGAGGCCGGCCGGCTGTGGGCCTTCATCCGACACGCGCGGATCCCCCGGGAACGGGCCGCGGACTTCTGGAAGGGCGTGGCGCCGGTGATCCGCGAGTTCGAACAGCTCCCACGCTCAGGGAGAACGGTGTATGGATTCGCGGTGGGCGTCTATCCCGTATTCGACCATCCAACCCTGCCGCCCCGAGACGAAAGTTGAACCAGCAACCCAGGCGCTCCGACGCCCATGTCGATCGTGTCGCTCTCAGCGTTGTGCCGGAAGCCCGACTGGCACCACGTGCGGGGTGCCAGCTGGCCGGACGGTCCAGCCGGCCGACCCGCTGGCTGGAGGAAGGCCCCGATTGAGTGCGTGCTCTAGACGATATGGCTGCGTCCGTACGCCGCCCGAACACCGAGTCGGCCTCGCCTCGCATGGAGATGGTGCTCCATCTCGCCCACTAGCAGGATCGGTCGGCCGCCGCGGAATCGCCGTAGTTGGTCGGGCCCGAATTCGGTAGCGATGCCACAATCTCGATGATGATCGCTTGGCCCGACCCCATAGCGCCGTGGTGCCGTGCGTTTGAGCTTGCGTGGGAAGCGTTTCATGCCGGCAGCCATGCTGACCCGCTGAACGCCTGCCGAGAACACGGAACAGGTCGTCGCCGAGGGTCGTAGCCGCGCCTTCGAGAACACGGCGCCGGCCGGCCAAATCTCCGGGACGTATCTTGCCCATGCCGAGATGAACGCCCTGCTTCAGCTGCCAATCGGCGACTATTGGGACCACGTCATGTACACGACGTTAGAGCCATGCCTCCTGTGCACCGCGGCGCTGACGCATACCCACGTCGGAACGGTTCGGTACGCCGCTCCGGACGCCCTTTGGGCGGGCGTTGAAAGACTTCCGGAACTGAATGAGGACGTCCGCAAGCGTTGGTGCGTTCGTCAGCACCAGGCCACCAGATGGCTCCAACAGTGGGGGAGCCTGTTGCCCATCGTCGTGGAGCTTGAGCGCGGTGGTACGTACCGGGGTGGCGCCTCGCCCGCGCTCGTGAGCTTGGGTCGCGAGCTCGCCCGGTCTGGGGAACTGCGTCTCATGGCGGGAATTAGCGTGAGTCAAGCCATCGGTCACGTCAGGAGCCGGCTGGAGCCCTCCGAGGCGGGGACTGCCTGGCGTTGAGCCTCGGGCGCGCGCGGGGACGACGACGCGGGTCCAGCTCCTGCGGTTCTTCGGCCCGTTCACCTGTAGCCGGATCGGGCGCCGGGCCCGTCTGTCATCCGTGCCGAGGACGATACGGACGCGGACGGTTTCTTGGACATGATCGAGAGGCGGGCTGGTTTTCACCGAGTCGTGGCCGGCACCGAAGCCTCGGTGCTGCTGGCGGAGGAGAACGTCCTATCTCACGTCCCGAGATCGTCTCGAGAAGACTGATGGCATGGGGAATTTAGGCATTCTTGACCAATCGGGGCGAAGGTCGACCGGAGGGGGCTGAAGCACCCTTATTAGCACCCTTATGACTCCGCGTCATGCTTCCCACAGCGACTCAATCCTGCTCAATCGACCCAGGATGGCACGTATGACACGGAAATCCCGCGCATCCGGTATGCGGTACCACCTCTTGAGCGGAATCCCGATTCGTGCTCAAATCGAGCCGATTTCGGCTTGGTAGGCGAACTGGAGCACCCTTATCAGCACCCTTATGCGTTTGGCTTCTACCGGGTCTGGGCTCGCAGATCATGATGAGGGGTACCAGATGTGGCGTGGGGTCAGTTGCTGGTATCAAGATGTCGTGGTGGTGCGGGCGATCCGATTCCTCGGTCACATCACCCGATCGCACACGTATCTCGATTCCGCTCTGGCGCCGGTTCCTGGATCGAGCGATCGGCAACTTCCGCCGATAGGGATACCCACCGCTGGAGTCGGGCGGTGCGGGGATTGGTCTGGGCTGGGGCGCAGCCAGGTGCGCACCACCGCTCACGCCAGTCGAAGAACCGATAGACGCGGCGACCCCTTGACACGGTTCATATATTCACAATATGACTCGTATTTCCCAACGGCCAACGCGCGCGTATCGGAGCGAACTGCGGGAAGAGCAAACCGAGGAGACGCGAGCCCGCATCCTGGACGCCACGATGCGGGTCATGGCGACCGGCCTGGCGAGCCTGTCCGTTCCGGCCGTGGCCAGGGAGGCTGGCGTGTCCGTCCCGACGATCTACCGCCACTTTCGCACGAAGCCCGAGCTTCTGGCCGCGGTCTATCCCCACGCCGCGCGCCGGGCCGGCCTGGACGCGATCGCTGATCCGCAGTCTCTGGACGAGCTGCGACCGATGATTCGCGCGCTCCTCGAGCGCCTCGACAATCTCGACGATCTGTCGCGCGCGGCGATGGCCAGCCCGGCCGCCTCCGAGGTGCGGCACGCGACGATGCCGACTCGTTACCAGCGCATTCGACGCCTCGCGGACTCGATCGAGCCGAAGCTGCGGAAGGCCGACCGGGACCGGATCACGCGGCTGCTCACGGTCGTAACTGCATCCTCGTCGCTGCGGATGTGGCGAGATCACCTGGGGCTATCGGTCGACGAGGTTGCCAAAGAGGTCGATTGGATCGTGCGCGCGGCGATCGCCGCGAGCAATGAGAGGAAGGAACGATGACTGCACCCGCCGTCCGGCGCCTGGGAGACCTGCGCAGGGCCGATGCTGCCGAGGTCGGCGGCAAGGCCGCCCAGCTCGGTGAACTGATCGCCGCCGGTGCCCGCGTTCCCGATGGACTGGTCCTGACCGTTGCGACCGGCGGAATGTCGGCGGACGAGCGCGGCTCGCTGCTCCAGGCAGGCGTGGTGGACCTCGGCAGCGGCCCGTTTGCCGTTCGGTCGAGCGGCATCGCGGAAGACGGGGCGAAGCGCTCCTTCGCTGGCATGTATGAGACGGTCCTGGACGTCTCGGCCGATGGGCTGCCCGCCGCTGCGGATCGCGTCCTGGCCAGCGCCCATGCCTCGCGGGCGAAGGCGTATGGACCCGCTGCCAACGGCCACATGGCGGTGATCGTCCAGCGGATGGTCGCGCCGGCGGCCGCCGGCGTGGCGCTCACCGCCGATCCGATCAGCGGCGATCGGCGCACCTGCGTCGTCACCGCTGTGCGCGGCCTCGGTGAACGCCTCGTCTCCGGCGCGACCGTCGGTGACGAATGGGTGGTGCGCGACGGTGTCACGAGGGCGCGGCGCCAGCCCGAGCATGCGATCGACCCCGGGCAAGCCCTGCGCGTGGCCAACGAAGCGCGGCGGATCGCGGCCGCCCTGGGCGTCCCGCAGGACATCGAGTGGGCAATCGACGCGGACGGCGGGCTCTGGATCCTGCAGGCCCGACCGATGACCGCACTCCCGCCCGACGTCTCGTGGGAACCTCCGGCGCCCGGCGCCTATACCCGCCAGCTGCGCTTCGGCGAGTGGATCTCGGAGCCGGTGACGCCACTCTTCGACTCCTGGCTGCTGACCGCGATGGAGGAGCGGACGCATGCCGGCTACCTACAAGAGATCGGTCAACGCATACCGCGGCCACATCACGTGGTCGTCAATGGGTGGTACTTCTACACGCTCAACTGGGCCACGCCCGCGGCCTTCGCCCGCAACCTGCCAAACATGCTGTGGCACTTCGTCCGATCCCCACGCACACTCGCGGGGATCAACCCCTCCACCGTCCGGCACGCCTTCCCAATCGTCGAGCGTAAGTGGCGAACGGACCTGCAGCCCCGGTATCGGGCAGCGGTGGAGGACGCCGAAGGACGAGTCGAGCTGCTGCCGGTGACCGAGCTACCGGCGCTGATCGATGAGCTCGCGGACCTCGCCGGCGAATCCTTCATGTGGGTCACGGCATTGGCCGGAGCCGCGTACAAGATGGAGCTCAACCTCGCGCAGTCCTACCGCCGCCACCTGGCGCCCTCGCTCGGCGGCAGCCACCTGCCACTCCTGACCGGCTTTCAGGCACCGACCGGTCCAGCTCGACATGCCGTGGCCTCGCTGGATTGGTGGCATGCACCCGGGCCGCGAGGGGGGTCAGCGACCAGGCCGGCCGCAGATCACGCTGCTCTGGTCGAGACCAGGCATGCCGCGGAGGAGGCAGCCTTCACGGCCCTCGCTTCGTCCCCGCGCCGTCTTCGAGCCTTTCGGAAGATGCTGGCGGATGCCCAGCATCTCGTCCCATTGCGCGAGGAGCAGGTCGGCGAGTTGACGCTTGCCTGGCCCGTCATGCGACGGGCTGTGCTGCGGATCGGCGCGGCGCTCGCCTCCCTCGGGGTGATCGGGGAGCCTGACGACGTGTTCTTCCTGAGCCGTGACGAGGCGCTGTCGGCGCTCAATGCCGGGGGCACTGCGGCGAGCGTCGACGTGGCCGCCCGCCGCTCGACGCGGGAGCAGCAGGCTCGCCTCGTGCCACCCCTGCTCGTCGGACGGCTGAACCCGCTTTTGAAGAAGTTGTTCGACGGCATGCCACGGGTGCTCGGTGCCGTGCCATCGGACACCGCGGTCGTGTCGGGCGTGCCCGCGTCGCCCGGTCGCGCCAGCGGGCGGGTGCGGGTGGTCCGCGGCCCGGAGCAGTTCGACGAGTTTCAGCCCGGCGAGATCCTTGTCGCTCCGCTCACCGCGCCAGCATGGACGCCGCTCTTCACTCGGGCGGCCGGAGTCGTGACGGATGTGGGGAGCGCTGCGGCGCACGCCTCGATCATCGCCCGCGAATACGGGATCCCGGCCGTGGTCGGCTGTGGCGATGCGACGGCCCGCCTGCGGACGGGGATGCGGGTCACCGTCGACGGCACCACGGGGAACGTCGAGCCGGCCTAACTCCGGCACTTGACGACCGATTGAGCGGGAGCCAGCAATCCCGGTCGAGGTCGAGACATGAACCATTGAATGTGACCCTCAAGCCGGCCGGGCCCCCACCGGAGCCGGCTGGAGCCCACCGCAACAACCGTACTCAGTCGGAACACCGGACGCTCGCCGCGATTCCGGTATGCGGTATCAAGTCTCATCTGGCCAACCGATTCGTGCTCAAGTGGAGCCAATAGCGGACCTGTGTCCTGTCGGCCAGCACCCTTATCCGCACCCTACCCGGTTTGGTCGTGCCGGGCGTCTCGGGTTAGGGGAGACCAGCCGCCTGCATGCCCATTTCAGGGGGCGCGAATCACCTTCCGCATCGCCTCGTTGCGATCCGCCGCGTCGATCTTGGCCAGAATGACGGACACGTAGTTGGCAACCGTCTTGCCGGAGAGTCCCAGCCGCTCCGCGATGGCCGAGTTCGTCAGACCCTTTGCGATCAACGCGAGGATCTGGCGCTCCCGCGACGTCAGGTTGGGAAAGTCCTCCTCCGGGATCTCTCCGCCGCGTCCGTGCACGAGATCGGCGAGCCGGCCGGCCAGCGACCCCCCGATGACCGCCGATCCCGACGCAACGGCCTGGACGGCGGCGACGACCTCATCGGCGGGCGCGTCTTTGACCACGTACCCGCGCGCCCCTGCACGAAGGGCCGTCTCCACCGATCCGTCATCCTGGTACAGCGAAATCACCAGGACGCGGGTCGCCGGTCGAGCTGCGACGATCTGGCCGACGGCCTCGACGCCGGACATGTCCGGGAGCCCGAGATCCATGAGGACCACGTCCGGGGTCAACTGAGCCGCGAGGTGCACAGCGTCCGCGCCGGTGGCCGCTTCGCCCACGACGTCGATGCCGGATGCCTGAAGAAGCGCTCGCAGCCCGTTGCGGAAGACCGGGTGATCGTCCACGAGGATGACCCGGGTCATGCCCCGGCCTCGACGGCGACCGGAAGCCTGACGAGGACGCTCGTGCCGCCCGGCGACGATTTGACGTCGCAGGTGCCGCCGAGCTCCGCGGCCCGCTCCGCGATCGAGCGCAGACCCACACCCTTCCGGACGTCTGCCCGGAACCCGCGACCGTCGTCCCTGATCTCGACGAGCAGGTCACGGCCATCGAGTTGCAGGAGGACGCAGCACTCGCTGGCCCGGGCGTGCTTTCGGGTATTCGTCACCGCCTCCTGGACGATGCGCAGGGCGGCGAGCTCGACGGCTGCGGGGAGCTCAAGCCGGTTCTCGGGCGCATCGACCACGACGTTTGGCCCGCCTCCCTCCGAGCGCCGAGCCACCCGATCGACGATCGCAGCGGTCAGGCCCAGATCGTCGAGGACCGGCGGGCGCAGGTCGTAGGCGATCTCGCGGACCTGCTGCGCGGCGCGCCGGAGGTCATCGGCCAGCTGTCCCGCGAGGTCGATCGCGCGCGCCGGGTCCGTCGTCACAAACTGGCGGACCGCCGCTCCGGACAGTGCCAGTCCTGCCAGCTGTGGCGCGAGGTCGTCGTGGAGGTCCCGTCGCAGCCGACGGCGCTCCTCTTCGCGGGCAAGGACCAGGTGCTCCCGCGCGCGACGCAGATCGGCCACCACCCGGACGGCGTGCATCGCCGGGCCGGCATGCGTCGCGACGAGTCGGAGCAGCGCTCGGTCACGCGGGGTGAGCTCCGATTCGGCCGCTCTAGGCCCTGCTCGGATGACGCCGACGTGCTCGCCCTGGTGCACCACGTCGAACGTCTCCGAACGGGTCGCCGGATCGCGCCCCACGGACTCCGTCTCCACACCCACGACCGTGACCTCGACGTCGGGGAGAAGGAGCGCGTCGGCAATGGTGCGCGCGATGGAGCCTGCCAGCTCGCGGCCGTCCAGCGACTGTTCGAACTGCTCACCGAGGACGGTCAGGGTTCGGACCAGGTCCGGCTTGGCAGCTCCGACGACGCGGTCTGCGAGGAGACCGGTGGCTCGTCGGGCGCCGAGGGCGGCCACGACGGCCGCGACGGCCGCCGCCGGATCCGCGACGCTCTGCCACCCGCCGGCCGTCGCGACAAGACGCGCGCCGAGATACGCGCCGATCGTCACCATCGCGAGCGTCAGCCATTGGACGGAGTCGCGGAGAAGGCGGTCGACGTCGGCGAGCTGTGGGCGAACGAGCCCGATCACCAGCCCCACCGGGAGGAGCAGCACGAGGCCGGCCGCCATGGCAGCGGACCACCCCGTACCGGTTCCGATCGGTTCGCCGGTCAATGACAGGGCCTCAAACCCCACGAAGGCCCAGGCGAGGAACAGGACGGGCCAGCGGACGCGTGTTCGCTCGTCGATAGTCGAGCGACGACGGTAGCGGTGCACCTGGCACGCGAGGAACAGGATCATGACCGCCGGCAGGAGCCACGAGGCCAGCTGCCCGTTCAGCAATGAGCCCTGCCCGAGGGCATCGCCCAGCGCAACGATCGCGGTCGCAGCCAGCACCCAGCGGGTCCACGACGGGACGAAATGCCCGTCCGGGTACGTGGCGAGCACGGCCGGGACCCCGATGAGCCAGGCGTCGCGGACGACCCACGCAGGAACGACGGGCGGCCCGCCGACGGCCGGCACGACGATCAGCAGCAGTAGACCGGTCGCCGTGATCGGGATCACGCGGCCGTGGAGCGCCTCCCTGGCCACGAGGGCCGCGAGAAGCGCCGCCACGACCACGCTCATGATCTGGGCGCCCGCGAGCGGTGTCATGGCCGTATTGTCCGCCCACCGGTTTCCGAATACCGCGCTACGCGGGAGCGACCTCCGGGGATGTCCGTGTCGGCGTGAGCCGGCCGGCGCGGCGCAGAAACACGATCCCCACGACGAAGAACAGCGGGATCTGGAGCAGCACGAGCCACGGGACGCCGACCAGGCTCGCGAGGATGTTGAGGGCACCGATCATGCCCGCGAACAAGGCGAGCGGCCGACCGAGGACGGCCTTTGAGCCGCGAATGGCGGTCCCGATCCACCAGATCCCGGACGCAATACTCGCGACAAAGACTCCGCCCGTGACGCTCAGCGCCCAGGCTTGGAAGAACACCAGGCGCCCTTCTTCCCCGAAGGAGCTGGCGATACCGGTGACGCTGCTGTAGCGCTCGAGCGCAATGGAGGCGACAAGCAGCCAGCCAAATGCCGCCGCGATACCTGTGAAGAAGTGGGCACGGCCAGCCACGGACCTGACCGAGCCAAGGGCCTCGTCCATGCCAATCACGAGGAGGCCAACGCCGGCTGCGAGCCCGAGAAAGATTGCGCCCTCCAGGAATGCAGGCCACAGGGTTCCGCGGATAATCGCCGGGTCAGTCAGCATCTCGCCCGTCCCATTCGTGGGTGCCAACGCGGAGACGAGCGGTTGGCCGAGGAAAGAAATGCCGGCGAGCAGGGCCGCCAATCCGATGATTCGATAGGTCTGGCGCATTGTGTCCTCCTGGGAGATAAACGTGGACTGGCCGAAGCGTCCACTCCCGCCATCCCAGGAGAACAGGGGATAGGCATCCCGAATCTTGGGAGATGGCCTCACGGCCGGGCAGTCGCCCCGGGTTCCGGCTGCCGGCTTCGTTGGGACCGTGACCAAGCTTGGCAATCGGTAGGTCGATCCCCGGACACCTGCGAAGGGGATCTCGCGCTTGATTCGGCGGCGGTGGGACCGATACCGACTCCGGGAGGGCAAGGGGAAGGCGCAGCGTGGAATCTCGGTGATCCCGGACCTAGGGATCCAAAGACCTCGGTCGGCATGTCGGGCCCACCGCCGAGCTCCACGATTGCGACGGTCCACGCCTCGAGCAGGTCCGACGCGGCCGCCGCGGATGCCGATGCGGAAGTCGATGCCGATGCCGGGACCGCGACCGACGATGTCGTCGCCTCGGGGATCGCCTGCGTCGCTGTTTCGGGAGAGGAGACTGGTCCCCCGCTCGCTCCGCAGGCTACACAGCTTATTCGTGCTCAAAATCCAGCCGATTTCGGCTCTGTGGGCGAACTCGAGCACCCTTATCAGCTTCCCGGCGGCTCCATGCCGGATGCTAGTCCGTGGCGCTTACGTTCAGAAGCCGTGACATCACACCACCTAAGACACACCGGTGCCTTTCGTCAGCTCATAGGTAGCGAAGCACAACCATCAACCCGAGCACCACAAGGATGCCGGCCAACTCGATGCGGAACCCAATGACCAGCCGACGCGCAAGCATCTCATCCCCGGCGGTCGAGGACTGGCCATGCGATATGCCGCTCGCCTGGACGAGACTGCGAGCTGCCGGCCCGGTAAGACGGGCGCCGGTTCCGAAGACGATCAGAGTTACGGCTATCGACGCCAGCCACACCAACCCGTAGGGGCGGCCAAGCGCTTCCAGCGTCGTGATTCGACCAAAGAGAATGCCGCGGGCGACGCCGGTGACGACCACGAGCAGCGCGGCGCCGATCATGAGCCGCTCAGGGCCGAGGATCAGGGTCTGAGCTAGATCGCGGCGCCGATCGATGGGCTGTCCAAGCGTGTGCGGCACAAGAAACAGGTTGGCGAAGAGCGAACCGCCGAGCCATGCAGCGCCGCTGGCGATGTGCAAGAAGTGAACCGTGACCGCGACCGGATCCATGACGCGCGCTCCTAGCCTGAGGCACTCCGGGTGCAATTGCGATGACGCGGCGAAGCCAGACCGGCCCGGTTCATGGCTTCCGCGATCCGTTGCATGATGCTACTCCCGCCGTTGATACCGGCCGCCTAATCGGTGCGCCGGGCAGCACGGTCAAAGGACCATTAGTGAAACTCGGTACCTTCCACAACTGGGCCATCGGTACGAACGCGGTGCCGTCATTGGTGCGCTGCTGACTGGATGTGGCGCAGCCGGTCCGACCGTCGCCGAGTTGTCGCCGTCGTCGTTAGGCAGCGACTCCGCGTCGACTCCGCGTCAGACTGTCGATCCTTCGCACCATGGACAGGATGTCGAGGCGTGCGCTGTCTCGTCAGAGCAGCTGCCGAGCGCCAGCGACCGCCCGGGCGTACATCCTCCAGCGGGGATGCTCGGTAGCGAAGGGGGAGGCTAGGCTCCTGGCGAGCTAGGCGCATTCGAGTGGCGCGAGGGCAACACGATATCCGAGAGCGTTGGCGTCCCCGCGATCGTGCCCCCGGCCGCTCCATACGAGAGTGCCCCAGACGCATCGATGTTGTTCCTCACGATGTCGGAACCAGTAGCGATCAGGTCGTGGGAGCTCACCTACTTCCCTTGGGAGTGGTACGAAGCAGATCCGCCCGCGGGAAGCACCTCGACTGAGTGGCTCGGAGAGGCAACAGATGCCTTCGCCCTATGCATTCCCGCCGGAGAGCGGGACTGGCGACTATGCGCTCACGGTGCAACTTGACTTCGGCGGGGGAAACCACGCCTCGTACCGGTGGCACATCGTGATTCCGTCGAGTTAATTCGCCTGATCGCGCGATAAGGATCGGACGCACGAGGTAGAAGATCGGACGTCCTCCCGTAAATCACTTCGAGCAGCCTACTGAGTGCCGCCGCGAAGCCGGGGGGGAGTTGACCGACGGCCTTGGTGAAACCCAAAGGCCGTAGCCGGCCACGGCATGGGACACTGCGTTCAGCGGCCACGCCTGAGCCGCCCAGGGAGGAAAGTCAAGCTGAAGCACCCTTATAAGCACCCTTATGGAATCGCACCATGCTTCCCATGGCGACGCAAACGCGCTCAATCGACCCAGTTTGGGTCGCATGACACGGATACACCGCGAATCCGGTATGCGGTACCACCCCTTCACCAAGGCCCCGATTCGTGCTCAAATCGAGCCGGTTCGGCTTGATTGGGCGACCTCGAGGTTGGTGTCCCTAGAGTTGGTGTAACAGCGGATCCGGCCAGCACACGCAATGGCCACCGAGTCATCCTCACGACGTTGGAGTTAGCAACCGACGTCGAATGAGAGGTAGGACCCGATGGCCGATGACAGGATGGCCGCCC
>JBBQGI010000029.1:0-14542 GCA_038322875.1 Candidatus Limnocylindria bacterium
CACATGCTCAGCGGTCTGCATGCCGACGCGATGCTGGATCGCGCCGCTGATGCCGCAGCCGATGTAGAGCGCCGGCTTGACGACCTTCCCAGTCTGACCGATCTGGAGCTGATAAGGAACCCAGCCCGCATCGGCGGCGGCGCGGCTCGCGCCGACGGCGCCACCGAGCGCCGCGGCCAGTTCGTTGAGCACGGCGAACCCATCGGCACTCCCCACACCGCGTCCGCCGGCGACGATGACCGATGCCTCCTCGAGGTTCGCGACCGCCGCCTCGGCGGGATGCGACTCGACGATCCTGGCCGTCCCGAAGGCACCGGGATCCCCGGTCGCGGCCTTCGTAACCGCCGCCGTCCCCGATCCTCCCTCGATCGGGCTGAACGTGCTCGGCAGGACCAGCACGACCGCGGGCTGCGGAGCTCCCTCGTTCGGCTCGCTGACCGTTATCACGGTTCCCTGCAGCGTGGCCTGCTCGGTACGAACCTGGCCGTCCTCGATCCTGACTGCCCGCACCGGACCGAAGGCCGGCAGGCCGAGCAGTCCGACCAGCGCCGCCGCCAGGTCGCGACCATTCGGCGTGGCGGGAGCGAGCACGACCCGCGGGGCGAGCTCACGGACCGCGGCCGCCGCAGCTGCGGCATGGGTGATCGCCGGTGCCGCATCGTCGCCCAGCACGATGGCGCTGGTCGCGCCCGCCGCCCCGAGTTTCGACGCGCCACCGGCCCCCGGCCCGTAAGCGAGGGCCACCGCGCCGTGCTTGCCCCCCAGCTCGGCGGCGCCCGCCGCCAGCTCGAGCGCACTGCGCGACGGCGAGCCATCGGCGAACTCCGCCAGGAAGGCGATCACGTTGCTCATCAGACCAGCTTCCTGGCCGCCAGCCAGTCGACGATGCGGGTCACCGCCTCATCGGCGCTCACGTTCTCGACCCGCTCCGTCGGCGGCTTGGCCTCCGGCTTCCGCACCTCGACGACCCGGGTCAGCGCGGCGCCGTGCAGCTCCTCGGCGGTGAGGCCGAGGTCCGCCAGGCTCCACGTCTCCATCGGCTTGCGCTTGGCCGCCATGATCCCCTTGAGCGAGGCATAGCGAGGCTCGCCGACCTGGTCGGTCACGCTGGCGACCACCGGCATTGGCGCCTCGACGACGTCAAAGCCGGCCGCGGTGAGCCGCCGCACACGCGCGACCGGGCCATCGATCCGCAGCTCCGACCCATAGGAGAGGAGCGGCACGCCGCGCAGCGCCGCGACGGCGCCGGGCACCAGCGAGCCGCGGGCGTCGTCCGAGGCCATGCCCATCAGCGCCACATCCGGGGCGAGCTTGTCGAGTGCGGCCGCGAGGACCCGCGCGGTGGCCCATACGTCGGCCCCGACGAGGGCCGGATCGCTGACCAGGGTGGCGTCATCGCCGCCCATCGCCAATGCCCTGCGGAGCGCCTCGGCCGCTGATTCGGGACCCATCGAGAGGTAGCCGACCGTCTCCACCGAGCCCGCCTCCTGGAGCCGCAGCGCCTGCTCGATGGCGTATTCGTCGAGCGGGTTGATCACCGCTTCGGCGGCGGCGCGGTCCAGCCGGTGATCCGCCGTGTAGCGCTTCTCCGCGGTGGTCGCGGGCACCTGCTTGATGCAGACGATGATCTTCATGGCTTGGCTGGCCTCCGTGCGCTACCGGACCGGGCGCTTGACGCCGGCCCGGTGCAGGAGCTGACGTGCCACGATGAGGCGCTGGACCTGCTGCGTCCCTTCGTAGAGCTGGGTGATCTTAGCGTCGCGCATCATGCGTTCGACAGGGTACTCGGTCACGTAGCCATAGCCACCGAGGACCTGCACCGCATCGGTCGTCACCCGCATCGCCGTGTCGCCGGCGATCAGCTTGGCCGAGCTGGTCCAGTAGGCCAGGTCCGGCGCCTCGGCGTCCAGCGCGGCGGCCGCGGCGTAGAGCAGCTGCCGGGCGGCCTCCGTGCCGCTGGCCATGTCGGCGAGCATGAACTGGATCCCCTCGAGCTCGGCGATCGGCCCGCCGAACTGCTCGCGCTGCGCGGCGTAGCCGACGGCGAAGTCGGTTGCCCCCTGGGCGATCCCGACCGCCTGTGCTGCGATCGACAGGCGGGAGCGCTCGAGGGTGGCGAGGGCGATGGCGAATCCCTCCCCTTCTGCGCCGATCCGGTTGGCGGCGGGCACGCGGACGTCATCGAAGTGCAGTTCGGCGGTCGGCGAGCCGCGAATTCCCATCTTGTGCTCGAGCCGCGGCGCCGAGAAGCCGGGCGTGGCGGTCTCGACGATGAAGGCGCTCAGTCCGTTGTGACCGCCGGCATCGGAATCGGTGAGGGCGATGACGGTGACCAGGTTGGCGATCGACCCGTGGGTGATGAAGCGCTTGCTGCCCGAGAGCAGGTAGTCGTCACCGTCGCGCCGGGCGCGCAGGCGGATGGCGGCGACGTCGCTGCCGGCCGCCGCCTCCGTCAGCGCGAAGGCGGACAGCCATTCCCCGCTGGCCAGGCGCGGGAAGTAGCGCGCCTGCTGCTCCTCGGTGCCGGCGAGCATGATCGGCTGGGCGCCGAGCTTCTGGATGATCGGGATCAGGCTGGTGGTGGCATCGGCACGCGCGATCTCCTCGATCACGATCACCTGCGAGATGTTGTCCAGCTCGGTCCCGCCGAAGCGGGCCGGGAAGCCGATGCCGAGCAGGTCCTGCTTGGCGAGCAGCTCCTTGAGATCCCACGGAAACTCCGACTTGGCATCGATCTCGGCAGCGCGCGGCGCGATCTGCTCGTCCGCGAGCTGACGCACAACCGCGCGCAGCTCGTCGTGATCGGCCGTCGGACGGTAGGTCACGCGGGAATCCTTTCGCTGCGGCGGGGTCCGGCCAGGGCAGGATAGCGAATCGAGGTGCATCGCCCCGCTACTCGATCGGACCCTGGACCTCGACCTGGTCGCCGCTGATGCGCGCGCGATAGGCCACCTGCCGCGTGGCGGATGGCCCGTGGCGCACCGCTCCGTCGCGCAGTCGGAACGCGGAGGAGTGCCAGGGACACACGATCGTGTCGCCGACGAGCTTGCCCTCAGAGAGCGGCCCGCCCGCATGCGAACAGGTCTCCTTGAGCGCGAGGACGACGTCGCCACGGCGCACCAGGACCAGGGTCGTGGCACCCAGCGAGGCCTTGGTCGGAGTCGCCTCGGGCAGCTCGGCCGCCGGCAGGACCGCCGTGAACTCCCTGGCCTTCTTGCCCCGAGCGAAGGCGTTGTGGTTGACCATGTAGCCGTACTTGAAGACGACATGGCCGCCGATGAAGGCGCCGATGCTGAGCAGTCCGAACGCGACCACCACCAGCCAGCCCGCGACCAGGTCGGCGCCACCGAGAAGCAACAGGAAGGCGACCACGAGCAGCAGGGTGGCGATGATGTTGACCAGGCCGTGCAGCCCGACGACGTTGCGCTCGTCGCCGGTGGCGGTGTCCTTGAAGTCGGTCAGGCCGGTCACGATGGCCGATACGCCGGCGAGCCAGGTGAGGCCGAGCACCCAGAGCAGTGCGGTGCGCAGGTCCGCCACACCCAGCCACGTGAGCACCTGCAGCAGCACGGCGACGGTCGAGCCGCCGACCACCACGTCGACCACCACCGGATGCAGCGAGTGGCCGAGCCAGGCGCCGTTCAGGAAGTCCTGAATGAGCTTGCCCGGACGCCCGAGCGCCCCATAGAAGCCATCCATTGCCCGAGCCACCACGCTCCACAGGCCGGCCCAGGGACGTGCCAATCGCTCGAGCATTACGGACCTACTATCCCGCCACTTCGAGGGCCCATTCGCGGAAGACCGCGAGGTAGCGATCGACCTCCGCATCGGTGTGCTGCACCGAGAGGGTCCACTGGTCATCGGGAGCCGGCGGAATCAGGATCCCGCGATTGGCCAGGAACCAGAACGAGGAGGCCCACAGCTCGTCGTCCAGGCCGATGAAGTCCCGATAGTTGGTGACCCGCTGCGGCGCGAACATGACGATCCCCTTGGGGCCGACGTTGATGGCGTAGCCGGGCAGGCCAAACTCGTCGACGATCTCCTGGCTTCCGGCGGTCAGCCGGTCCCCCATCGCCTGCAGGCCGGGATACGCGTCGGGGGTCAGCACCTTGGTCAGCACCGCCAGTGCCGCCGCCATCACCAGGGGCGAGCCATTCATGGTACCCATGTGGGCCACGCGGGCCGTGCCACCGAAGGAGGAGTGGCTCAGGCCCGATTCGATCAGCGGCGCCTTGGCGCCGCCCTCGATCACCCGCATCACCTCGTCCCGTCCGCCGAAGGCGCCGATCGGCGTGCCACCGCCGATGCTCTTGGCGAGGCAGAAGAGGTCGGGCTGGACCCCGTAATACTCCGTCGCCCCGCCATAGGCGATCACGACGCCGGTCTTCACCTCGTCGAAGATGAGGACCGCCCCATGCTCCGTGGCAAGCTCCCGCAGCCGCTCCAGAAAGCCGGGCTCGGGTGGCACGACGCCGATGTTGAACTGCACCGCCTCTACGATGATCGCAGCGATCTCGCCCTCGTGGCGCTGGAGGATCTGCTCGACAATCTCCGGCCGGTTGAACGGCGCGATGATCGTCTCGGCGATCCGGCTGCGGGGAATGCCCGCACTGGTCGGCACACTGTTCGGGGCTTCGATCTCGCCGATCGCCTGGCGCGGCGGCTGGATGCTGACCAGCACGTCATCGTGATGGCCGTGATAGCCGCCCTCGAACTTGATGATCTTCTCGCGGCCCGTGAAGCCACGCGCGACGCGGATGGCGTCCATGGTCGCCTCGGTGCCCGAGTTGCTGAAGCGGATCAGGTCGGCCCGGAAGCGTCGCTTCAGCTCCTCGGCCACGAGCGCCTGCTCCTCGATCGGGAAGGTGAAGGCGGTCCCGATCGCGGCCCGCTTCTGGATCGCGTCGACGAAGGCGGGGTGCGAGTGGCCGGCGGCCAGCACGCCAAGCGCCATGTCGAAGTCGAGGTATTCGTTGCCGTCGACGTCCCATATCCGCGACCCGCGACCCTCGCTGATGAAGAGCGGGTACGGGTCGTATGTCTGGAACGAGCTCGCCACGCCGAGTGGCATCGACTGCCGGGCGCGCTCGTACAGCTCGGCACTGCGCGGGGTGCGAGCCCGATACGCCGCCTCCTCCCGCTCGACGATCGCCTTGACGCGGACGCGATCGACCTCTCGTCGTTCAACTACGGCCACGTGCCCTCCTTGTTGCGGGCGATCGTAGCGGATCGACGCGTGTGCCATCCGGCCTGCGGCGGACCTCCTGCCGTCTGCACCGCCCGCTCGCTGGCCCCCACTTCGCGCGCGATCTCGGGGCTGCCTCGTCGACCATCGATCGCCGACGGAAGCGAGCGCCCAGGCGTGGAGCAGGTCGCCGCGGTGTCCTACATGTTCGCTCGGATGCCAGTCGAACCGACGTAGGGTCGTTAGGGGCTACAAACGCTATGGCGCCGACCACAGAGGCGCGTCAAACCGAGCCAACTCCTCTTCTGTCGGCGGCTGGAAGATGTCTCGATACTGCGCCATGTGGCTTTCGGTGATGGCGACACCGCCGGCTTCGCGACGAACCGCTACGCGTCGCACCAGTTCGTCGTAGGGCCCATCGAGAAAACGGAGTTCAACGGCCGCTCCCAATGCGCGCCCGGCCTCCAGTTTCTCGTCCCGTTCGGATCGAGCCCAGAAACCCCATTCGAGGATCACCGAGGTCCCGAGCTCGATCAACCGTTGCGTGAGTCGCCAGAACTCGGCTTCGAGTTTGACTTGAAACTCTTCGTCGAACTGATCTATCCCGAGCGCCAGCTCCCACTCATCGGGGTTCAGTCGAACCGCTCCGTAAGCTTCGGCAAGCTGGCCAGCGAGCGTCGTCTTGCCCGATCCAGGCAAGCCGCATAGGAGCACCAGCCTTGGTTGCTTCTTCTCTTCGGTCATTCGGCACGCTCTCTGTGGTTGGCCAGCCTTCGATCTACGTGACGGACTGTCAGCATCCCAGGCCGCGAGGTCAAGTGGTGATGAGGTCTATCCGACTATTTGCGGTAGCGGCAACAAGCGCGGTCGCGGCCCATAGTCCGACCAGGCGCTCGAATTCATTCACAGGCTCTGAGTGAAGCCTAGGGCCAGATCCTGCGAAATCCGCGACTCGCCTGCCGGTCGACGGCCTGGAGTGCCCAGGCGCCGGTGGCATCGGCGAGAAGCTCGGCGACGTCGCGCACCGCGACATCGGCCCGGTCGAGGTCGGTCGTCCCATCGCGCAGCATGATCAGGCAGAACGGACAGGCGGTGGCGATCGCCGTCGCCGAGGTTGCAAGGGCCTGCTCGGTGCGTCGGTGGTTGATGCGCTGCCCCTCCCGCTCCTCCATCCACATGCGCGCGCCACCAGCTCCGCAGCACAGGCCCTTGCGATGGTGCTGCTCCATCTCGACCACCGTCTGGCCGGGCACCGATTCGACCACTCGCCGCCCTTCGTCGTAGACCTCGTTGTAGCGGCCCAGGTAGCACGCATCGTGGTAAGCCACCACCGCCTCGTTGCTGCGATCGGGGGTCAGCCGGCCATCGGCGACGAGGGTGTCGAGCAGCTGCGTGTGATGGACCACCTCGACCCCGGAGAGGCCGAACTGTGGGTATTCGTTGCGGATCGTGTTGAAGCAGTGCGGACAGCTGGCCACGATGGTGCGCACGCTGTGCTGGTCGTGGGCCATGGTCAGGGTGGCGACGTTCTCCTCGGCGAGCATCTGGAACAGGTACTCGTTACCGGCGCGTCGGGCAGGATCGCCGGAGCAGGTCTCGCGCGGGCCGAGCACGGCGAACGGGACATCGGCCTGCTTCAGGAGCGACGCCATGGCCCGAACCACCTTGCGATTGCGATCGTCGAAAGCGCCCGCACAGCCTACCCAGTAGAGCACCCCGCGATGCGCCGCCGCGTTCGTGCCGTCGCCCTCCTCCGCGCCGAGCACCGGCACATCCAGGCCCTTGGCCCAGTCGAGGCGAGCGGCGCGCGGCTGGCCCCACGGGTTGCCGGCTGTCTCCATGTTGCGGAAGGCGGCGTTCAGCTCCTTCGGGAAGCGGCTCTCCTCAAGGACCAGGTTGCGCCGGATCTCGACGATGCTGTCGACGTGCTCGATCAGCACGGGGCAGCCCTCGACGCACCAGCCGCAAGTGGTGCACTGCCAGACCGCTTCCTCGGGGATCGCATGGTCGACCAGGGGCAGCGCCATCGCCTCGACCGCCCGCTCGCGGGCAAGCGCGATCGACGCGTCCGCCGCCTCGACCCCACCCGCGGCTCCCCCCTTCGCCGCACGCTGGGCCCCGGCAGCCGCGGCGAGTGCCGTCTCGGCAGCCACGATCTGGTCCCGCAGACCCTCCATGAAGTGCTTCGGCGAGAGGGTCTTGCCGGTCATCGAGGCGGGGCAGAACTCCATGCAGCGGCCGCACTCCGTGCAGGACAGGCCGTCGAGCAGGTGGCGCCAAGTGAGGTCCTTGAGCGACTTGGCGCCGAAGACCAGCTCCTCCCCCGGGGCCGGCTCGGCCTCCAGGTCCATCTTGCGCAGCGCGCCTCGTGGTTCCAGGTTGCGCAGGTAAACATTCGGCTCGCTGGTCAGGATGTGCAGGTGCTTGCTGTAGGGCAGGTACGTGCCGAAGGCCATCACGAAGCCGATGTGCAGCCAGGCGAAGATCCCGAAGCCGGCCACAGCGGCCTCCGCTCCGAGAGGGGCGAGGGCCACCGAGAGGGGCCCGGCGAGCAGGGCCACGCGCCGGGCTGGATCATCGGGTTGCGCGACGAAGCGGAGGGCATCGCCGGCGGTCTCGCTGACCACGACCCCAAGGATCAGGGCCAGGATGACGAAAGCGTCGCGACTGAGCGCCAGCCGTGCGGGCCGCTGCACGATCCGCCGCCATGCGGCGTAGCCCAGGGCCACCAGCACCAGGCCGATGAACACATTCGCGACCGCCACCGCGGCGAGCCAGGCGATCCCGCCCAGGGGCCAGCGCAGGACCGTCTCGACCAGCCCGTTGGTGAAGTAGTTGCCGGTCGTCACCAGCAGCACCAGGAAGCCCCAGAAGATGAAGGCGTGCATGAGCCCCGGCCACAGGTCGTTGAGCAGTCGCCGCTGGGCCAGCACGTAGACCACGACCCCCCAGATCCGACGCAGGGGCTGGTCAGTACGCTCGATCGGCCGCCCCGCGCGCAGGACGGCCAGGTGGCGCCCGGCACGACGCCAGAAGAGCGCAATTGCCACCGCCCCGGGCAGCACGATCAACGGGTAGAGGGGGATCCCAACCTCCATGCCGGTCATGCTACCCGGCGCCAGGTGGCGAAGGGACCGGAACGGACGCTAGTGATCGCCGCCGGCCAGCTGCTCCAGCGCATGACGCAGGACGGGGAGGATGACGGTCAGCGACTCGACGGCGCCACGGGTCGAGCCTGGCAGGTTCACGATCAGCGTCGCGCCGCGGACCCCCACCACGCCGCGCGAGAGGGCGGCCATCGGGGTCGAGGCGAGCCCTGCTGCCCGCATCAGCTCGGCGAGGCCCGGGACCTCGCGATCGATCGCGCGGCGCGTGGCAGCCGGCGTCACGTCACCGGGGGTCAGGCCGGTGCCGCCACTGGTCACCAGCAGTCGAGCGCCGGCGTCGGCCAGCTCCACCAATGCGGCGACGATCCGGTACTCGTCATCGGCCAGCACCAGCGGCTCGGAGTCCACGTCGAAGCCTGCCGCCGCCAGGACAGCCACCGCCGCCGGGCCGGATATGTCCTCACGCTCGCCTGCGGCCGCTCGAGTTGAACAGGTGATCACGATCGCTTCGTGCGCGGCGGAGAGCGGCGCGGCGATCGACCCGTCCTTTGACCATGCGCCGCTCCGCCCCCCTTGCTTGGCCACCAGCTCGACCCGCTCGATGACGATGTCGCGCTGCAGTGCCTTCGCCATGTCGTAGAGCGTCAGCGCAGCCACACTGGCGGCGGTGAGCGCCTCCATCTCGACACCGGTGCGCGCGGTGGCACGCGCCTCGGCCCGGATGGTGACCGTCCCGGCGTCGCGATCAAGGGCAAGCTCCACCTCGACCCGATCGAGCGGGATCGGGTGACAGAGCGGGATCAGCTCGGAGGTCCGCTTCGCCGCGCCGATCCCGGCCAGCCGCGCGACCACGAAGGCATCCCCCTTCGGGCCGCCACCGTCCATCAGCGCGCCGAGCACGTCGGGCCGCATCCGAACCGTGGCAACGGCCACGGCCAGTCGTGAGGTGATCGGCTTGGCGCTGACATCCACCATTCGTGGCGCGCCGTCGGGGCCGAGGTGCGATGGCTTCACACGATTCCTCCGAGGAGGATCGCGTCGTACAGAGAGCCTGCTTCCCCCGCCTCTGCCCCCTCGGGCACGACCAGCAGGGCGTTGGCCGCAGCCAGGGCGCGCAGCTGCGCCGATCCCTGGCCGCCGGCTGGGCGTGCCAGCAGGCCGTCGGGTCGGCTGTGCACGAGCACACGCAGGTAGGCGCGCCGCTCCCGGTCCTTGGCGATGCGCGCATCGAGCCGCGCCGAGAGATGCAGTCGCCCATCCCCCGACAGCCCCAGCAAGGCCCGCAGCAGGGGGCGCACGAAGAGCTCGAAGGTGACGAGCGCGCTGACCGGGTTGCCGGGGAGGCCGACGACCGGCCGACCGTCGATTGACCCAAAGGCGAGCGGCTTGCCGGGCTGGACCGCGATCCGCCAGAAGGACAGCTCCCCGAGCCGCTCGATGGCACCCCGTACGTGGTCGTGGCGACCCACGCTCACGCCGCCGCTGGCCACCACCAGGTCGGCGCCAGCTGCTCCGTCCTTCAGCGCCGCCTCGATCGAAGCGGGCTTGTCCAGCACACGGGAGAGGACATGCGGCTCGCCGCCGGCCTCGGTCACTGCGGCGGCCAGGGCAGCCGAGTTCGCATCGTGGATCTGGCCCGGGCCAAGTGGCTCGCCGGGCGGAACCAGTTCGTCGCCGGTCGAGAGGATCGCGACGATCGGGCGGCGGCGGACCTCGAGCTCCCCGCACCCCAGCGACGCGAGCACGGCGATCGTGGCGGAGCCGAGCGCCTCCGGCGGAAGCTCGACCAAGTCGCCGATGCGGGTGTCAGAACCAGCGTCGCGCACGAACGCCCCGACCGCCGTGGCGGGCAGGCGAACCCGTCCATCGGCCAGCTCCTCCGCCACCTCCAGGGGGACGACCGCATCCGCCCCGGGCGGGATCGGGGCGCCGGTCATCACGCGAACCGTCCTGCCGGGCATCACGCTGGGGAGCGTACCCGCCCCCGCAGCCACCTCGCCGGCGAGCTCCAGCTCGCCGGGAGCGTCGGCAGCGCGCAGCGCAAACCCGTCCATCGACGAGTTGGCGAAGGGCGGCACGTCGACCATCGCGGTCAGCACCAGGGAGGCCGGCACCCGACCGGCGGCGTCGGCGAGGGACGCGCGCTCCGGGTCGGTCGGGCGGACGTGGTCCAGGATGCGGTCGCGAGCCTCCTCGACGGAGAGCATCGGGCTAGACGCCAAGGCGCATCCGGGCCTCGATCAGGCGCAGGATGCCGGCCCGCGTCAGCAGGCCGACAGCGGTGCGACCCTCGTCGGTGACCACCGGCAGCTGGTTCACCTCGCGCTCCTGCAGGAGCTTGAGGGCGACCTCCAGCTCGGCGTCGGGGCCGATGCTGGCGAGGTCCGCGTAGCGGGTCATGATGTCGGTCACGCGGGCGGACTCCCAGTTCTCCCGCGGCATGCGCCGCACGTCAGAGAGGGTCACGACCCCGGCCAGCCCGCCGTCCTCGTGCCGCACCAGGAACGAGCGGTGCTCGCCCCGGATCAGCCGGTCGTTGACGAGCTCGGCGACGGTCATATTGGGTGACACCGATGGTGGATCGGCCTCCATCACTTCGCGCACCTTGATGCCGCGCAGCGCGTGCTCGACGCTCATCTGGGCGACGGTCGACTCGGCGGCATTCGACAGGAACCAGCCGATCAGCGCCAGCCAGACGCCGCCGAAGAGGCTGACCTGCTGGATGATCAGGTACACTCCCCCGGCGATCAGGACGTAGCCGAAGAGGCGTCCGACCGCCGCGGCATTGCGGGTCGCCGCGTTCCGGTCGCCGCGCACCCGCCACAGGATGGCGTGCAGGATCCGTCCGCCGTCCATCGGGAAGCCGGGGATCAGGTTGAAGAGCCCCAGCGAGAGGTTGATGTAGCCCAGCCAGCCCACGATGGCGCCGACCTGTTCCTGTTCGATCGCCGCGTCGGCGACCGACAGCACGATGCCGATCGCCAGGCTGGCGAGCGGGCCGGCCGCCGCGATGAGCGCCTCGTCCATCGGTCGCTTGGGATCCCCCTCGAGCGTCGCTGCACCTCCGAAGATGAAGAGCGTGATGTCGCGCACGCGGAGGCCAAAGCGGCGGGCCACCAGCGCGTGGCTCAGCTCGTGCGCCAGCACGGACGCAAAGAAGAAGAGCGAGATGATCGCGCCGATGACCCAGTACAGCCACTCGCTCCAGCCGCGATACAGGCTCGGCAGCTCGCCAGCGGCCAGGGTGTAGGTCACGATCAGGGCGATCACGAACCACGACGGGTGCAGGCCTATCTGCACGCCGAGGATGCGCCCGATGCGGATCGAGTTGCCCATGCCGTCCCGAGTGTAGCCGAGCCTCAGACCTCGCCTGTCCCGCTCCCCAGGTCGCGCCGCGAAACCCACGCGGCGAGCGCAGCGCCGATCACGATCGAGACACCAGCCAGCAGCGAGGTCTCGAACCAGAAGGACTCAGGGAACAGGCGGATCAGGTTCGAATCGGGGCCGAACTGCCAGGTCCCGGCGCGGAAGAAGAGTGCGTGGAATGCGGCGAAAGCAGTGTCGAAGGCGAAGGCGAAGAATGCCCCGAGGACCATGGCCGCAATGCCGACGCCGCCAGCGGCGCGCAGGAGGACCCGCCCACGACGCGGCCGCTCGTGGCGCAGCATCCGGCCGGCCAGCAAGAGCGTCACCAGCGCGACCCCCTCGAGCAGCGCGAGCACACGCACGAGGCCGCCGACGTCGCTCATGTGGCTCCGTTCCGATGGGTCGAGCAGCGGGCCACGCCGATCGAGGCCCGCTGTGAAGTCCCCGTTCACGAACAGGTCGCTCAGCATTGCGATCGTGACGCGGTCGATGTCGGTCTGGTCGGTCCCAAGCGAGGCGGCAACGCCGTGCCGTCCCTGCTCGAAGCTCACCAACCACGGGTTGAAGAGCAGCAGCGGCCCCGTCAGGACGATCGTCAGCGCGGCCGCCAGTCCGAAGGAGACGGCAACACCCCCCGACGCGCGGTTGGTCAGAGGGCCCTGGTCGGCAGCCGGCTGGCGCCGATCACCATGGACAGGATCCAGCCCACGATCGCCACTACGATGGCGCCGAAGAGCGCGGCTCCGAAGTCCGCCACGTGGAAGCCGAGCTGCAACTGGTCGCTGATTGCGCTCGTCACGAGCAGCATCACGGCGTTGATGACGAGTAGGAAGAGGCCGAGCGTCAGGACGCTGATCGGCAGGGTCAGGATCCGCAGGATCGGTCGCACGTAGGTGTTCAGCAGGCTGAAGGCGAGCGCGACCAGGAGCAGCTTCCACCACTCGCCCACGAAGGTGATCCCGCCGACCACGTACACCGCTGCGTACAAGGCCCCCGCGTTGATCAGGATCTGGACGATTCGATCGGTCTTCATCGCGGGCTAGCGTAGCCGATGTGCGTTCGATCAGGCGGGCAGCAGGCGGCCGCGCACCCAGGCTCCCCTCACCATCGACGGGTGGGCGCGAAAGATGAGCCGGCTCAGCATCTCGTCGGCGCGGCCGTCGTCGTGTGCGCCGATTCCCTCGAGCGGCAGCGTTACGGATGGATCGATCGCGATCAGGTCCGCCTCCTTGCCCTCCTCCACCGAGCCGATCCGATCGGCCAGTCCGAGCGCCTCGGCACCCCCCAGCGTCCCGAGCCGCAGCCATTCGGCGGGCGTGAGTGGCGGCGCGCTGCTGAGCTCGGCAGCACGCAGCGCGTTCTGGGTGTAGGCACCGGCCCGCATCACGCTGAAGAGGGGCGCGTCGGGGCCGGCGGCGACGTCGGATCCCAGGCCGATCCGGATCCCGCCCGCGAGGTAGCGCGACAGCGGCATCGCCCCGCTGGCCAGAAACAGGTTGGAGCTGGGGCAATGGGCGATCACCGCACCGCTCTCCGCCAGCCGGGCCACCTCGCGATCGGAGAGGTGGATCGCGTGCGCGAGGATCGCCCGCGACGTGAGACCGCGGGCACGGTCGTAGACATCGGTGTAGTCGATGGCATCCGGGAAGAGGCGCCGGACCTCGGCAATCTCGCCACGATCCTCGGACAGGTGTGTCTGCCAGTAAGCCCCCGCATCGGCGGCGGCGGCGGCGGACGCTCGCAGCATCTCTGCCGAGCAGCTCACGGCAAAGCGCGGGGTGAAGGCGTACATCAGGCGACCGTCGTCCCGTCCGTGCCAGGTGGCGCACAGGTCGATCGACTGCCGCAGCGAGAGGTCGAGCACCTCGGTCGGGTCGCTCTCGGTGTCGTAGCTGAGGCGATCCATCATGACCTTGCCGATGACCGCGCGGATGCCGTGCGTCTCGGCGGCCTGGAAGCAGGCGTCGAGGCTCTCCGCCCAGAGCGCGCCGTAGGCCACCACCGTGGTCGTGCCGGCACGCGCGAAGGCGCGAAAGGCGGCCGGGGCGATCAGCTCGGCGGTCGCCGCGTCGAAGCTGCGCTCGAGCGGAAAGATGTAGCGCTCCAGCCAGGTGAGCAGGTCGAGCCCCGCTCCCACGCCCGCGTTGGGCAGCTGCGGCAGATGCGCGTGCAGGTCGACCAGTCCCGCCATGACCACCCAGGGTCGAAGGTCGATCAGGGCGCCTCCACCCGGCCCGTCGGCCCACGTTGTCACGCGCGCCAGGCGGCCCCGCTCGTCGACCTCGATGCGCGCGTCCGGCTCGTAGCGGAGTCCGCCGCTCGCCAGGGGCGTCAGCAGTCGCGCGCGCAGGGTGAACGGGGGCGCCGTCGGCATCGAGGGTGCGGGGTCCACCACGGGATGCTACATCGGCCCTGGTGCCCGAAAGTGGCGCGCGACCAGGATCGTGATCAGCCCAACCGTCAGCGCCACGCTGTTGGGAATGACGATCGCCAGGTTCGGAAGGGAGATGCCGTAGGCGATCCACAGGCCGAAGCCGATCTCGATCACCCAGAGGTAGCCAAGCGAGATATCGGCCGACGATCGGGTCTGGAAGATGCGCCGAATCTGCAGCATTGGCGAGATCGCCATGAGCACGCCGTAGGTGGCGGCCGTGATGCCAAGCGCGTCTGTCATGGGCGTCGCCATGCTACGCGATGGGCTCGCCGATCGTCCGGGGTGGCGGGAGAGGCTCAATCGGGGTAGACTGTGGTCACTCTCCCGCCTTGGGAGTCTCCCGCGTGGTCGTCAGGTTCCTTCTCGAGCCGGCCGTGCGTCGTCGGCTCACTTCGAGAAGAGAACGAGGTCAACATGACCACAGGTACCATCAAGAAGGTCGTCTCCGAC
>JBBQGI010000030.1:0-14399 GCA_038322875.1 Candidatus Limnocylindria bacterium
GCAGTGGGCGAAGGAGGAACGAATTCGAATGGAGTGCCAGGCTGCGGCTCAGGCTGGTCGAGCGTTGCCTCCAAGCGCTTTGCGAGGGCGTCCGCCTCGGAGAGTGGCTGACAGCTCTGGCAGCGACCTTTGGCGTCATTCCAGCAACTGGTGCAGGTGTACTGGCGGCAGTCGATGCAGAAGTTGAACGAGGCGTGAAAGGCGTCGAGCTGCTTGGAGGCCAGGGCATCGGACTGGGAGCGCATCGCGTCGCCGAGCGAGTCCGATAGCGAATCCTGGCTCATGATGTAGTTCTTGAGTCCAGTGACCAGCCCGCGGGTCCGTGTCATGGGCGTGGCGCGGGACGGAGCGGCAAACTCGAATCGAGTGCCGCACCGTTCACAGAAGGATTCGGTCAGCGCGTCTAGCATCTTCGTATCGGCATCCGGTGCGAGGAAAGGGCTTCAGAACTCGAGTATACCGAGGCCCGGGTCGTTCCCCGTACAGGCCGATTGGTGCCTCGGCGGGCGCCGTTGGTACCCCGCCCGTCCGGCCCCGCCCCAGCGTGAACGGACCAGGCGGCGGCTGCTAGGATCGGCGAGTGGGCATCCTCTCGCGGCTCGAGGCATTCCTCGAGCGGCTCTTCGAGGCGCCGGCCGGCCGGCTGGGAGCGTCCCTGCAGCCGGTCCTCCTGACCAAGCGCATCGAACGCGCCATGGATAGCGGCAAGTCCTTTGGTGCCGCCGGCATCATCGTCCCGAACCGATACGACCTGCACCTGCATCCCGCCGATTACGCGTCGTTCGAGCAGTACCGGGGATCCCTGGAGGATGACCTGGCGCACGGCGCCATGGCGCGGGCACGCCGCGAGCGATATCACCTCGTCGCCAGGCCGACGGTCCATCTCGTCTCGGATCCCATGGTCCCCCGCGGCGACGTCCGGGTGGCAGCCAACGTGGTCGACGACGCTGGGGATCGCATCCCCGAGCAGGCGTCGCAGCCGCTATCGGTGAACACCATGGTCCTGGCGCGTCCCGGGCACGAGGTGGCGCCGCCGGAATCCGCCACGCGTGCCTTCCTGCTGGTGCAGACCGATGGTGCCCCCCAGGTCCGCTTCGACCTCGGCGCGGCTCTGATCAGCATCGGGCGGGCCAGTGACAACGACGTCATCGTTGACGACCCCGAGGTGAGCCGACACCACTGCCAGCTCAAGCTGCAGCATGGGGCCTACAGCTTCGCCGACCTCGGGAGCCGCAACGGATCCTGGATCAATGGCCAGCAGGTCACCGAGGTGGCGCTCGGGCCGGGCGATTCGATCCAGATCGGCAGCACCCAGATCGAGTTTCGGGTGGGTGGATGACCGGAGAGGTTCTCAGGATCCTGCTCCTCGGCCTGCAGCTCGGCTTCCTCGCCCTCCTCTACGTGATCCTCTTCGGCTTCGCCCGTTCGCTGATGCGCGACCTGCGTAGCGCCGAGGTGACGCAGATGGCGAGCCAGTCGGGGATCGGGCGGCTGTCGGTGATGGAGTCCCCCGACGACGAACCGGCGCTGGGCAGCACGATCGCCCTGGGACCGATCAACTCGATCGGCCGGAACGTGAACAGCACCATCTTCATCGACGACGACTTCGTCAGCGGCAGCCACGCCATGCTCACCTTTCGAGGCCGCAGCTGGTTCATAGAGGACCAGGGGAGCACCAATGGGACGTACGTCAACGGCCACCTGATCGATCGCGCCGTTGCGCTCTCGTTCGGCGATGAGCTGACCATCGGACGCGTCAGGATGCGGCTCGAGCGGTGATACGCGCGGTCCCGCGTCCGGTGGAGCTGCGCCTCCTCCTGCCGATCGTGATCCTGGTCCCGCTCGGTTTCCTGGTGACCCATATCGCGCAGTCGGGGACCCTGGAGCCTGGACCGATGGCGGTCGCGATCGGCTATGTCGGCCTGATGCTGGCGGCGCATATCGCCCTGCGCCTGGTCGGCAACCGCGGCGACCAGATCCTGCTGCCGTGCGTGGCCGCGATCGGCGGGGTCGGCATCGTGATGCTGAACCGCCTGCCGCAGGACCTGCTCGGCACCGATCTCCTGGGGGTTCGGCTCGGGATGGCGACGACGCAGCTGATCTGGTTCGGCGTGGGGGTCGGAGCGATGCTCCTCATCGCTGCCCGCTTCCGCGACGACGGTCCGCTGCGTCACTACAAGTACATCTGGGCGCTGGCCGGCACGCTCCTGCTGGTGATCACCTTCCTCTTCGGGCGCGAGGTGAACGGCGCCCGCCTGTGGATCTTCTTGGGCCCAGTCGGCTTCCAGCCGAGCGAGGCGATCAAGATCGTGCTGGTCATCTTCATCGCCGGCTACCTGGCCGAGAAGCGAACGCTGTTGGCGGGTGCCAGTGCGCACATCGGTCCGATCCGGATCCCGCCGCTGCCATATCTGCTGCCGATGATCGCCATCTTCGTGATCGTGATGATGATCGTGGTGATCAGCCGCGACCTGGGCACGGCACTCCTCTTCCTGGGGATCTTCCTGACCATGCTCTTCGTGGCGACCGGGCGCCGCAGCTACGTGGCGCTCGGGCTGCTGCTCTTCGTGGCGGGCTCGTTCGTCGCCTACAACCTGTTCGGGCACGTGCGCGTCCGGGTCGACAACTGGATCGATCCGTTCGTCGATCCCAGTGGTTCGGGCTACCAGACGGTGCAGGCCCTGTACGCCTTCGGGCGCGGCGGCCTCTTCGGCGAGGGGCTCGGCCAGGGGCTGCCGACGATCTCCGGGCACCTCCCCATCCCGGCCCTGCCGACCGACTTCATCTTCGCCGCAGTGGCGGAGGAGCTGGGGCTGATCGGCGCCTTTGCCCTGCTGGCTCTCGTGCTGGTGCTCGTCTTCCGCGGCCTGCGCACCGCCATGCTGGCGCGCGACGACTTCAGCGCCATGCTGGCGGTGGGCCTGACCGTGGGCCTCGGCCTGCAGACGCTGATCATCGCGGCGGGCAACGTGAAGCTGGTGCCGCTGACCGGGATCACGTTCCCGTTCGTCAGCTATGGCGGGTCGAGCCTGCTCGCCAGTTTCGTGGTGGTGGGATTGCTCCTGTCGATCAGCCACCGCTCGGCGGTCGATGCGGCGGCGGAGGGACGCGGACCGTGATCGCCACCAATATCCGCCGGCTCTCGCTCTACCTGGTGCTCGCCTTTGCCAGCGTCTCGGGGGGCCTTGCGTGGTGGCAGGTCTTCGACGCGCAGGAGCTCGCCGTGCGCCAGGACAATCCCCAGGTCATCGCGGCCCATCGCAGCCTGCCGCGCGGCTCGATCTTCGACGCGCAGGGGCAGCTGCTCGCATCCAGCCAGGTGGTCGACGGCACGAGTCGCCGCACGTATGCCGACCCGGCCTTCTCGCACGTGATCGGCTACGCCAGCCTCCGCTTCGGAGCGACCGCGGTGGAGCAGGCCTGGGACGACCTGCTGACCGGCCGGGCCGATCCGAACCCGCTGCGCGACATCGTCAATGACATCCTGGCCCGCCAGCCCGATGCCCACGACCTGACGCTGACCATCGATCGCCGCCTGCAGGACTTCGCCGCGGGCCAGCTCGCCGGCAATGTCGGGGCGGTGGTGGCGATCGATCCGCACACCGGAGCCATCCTGGCCATGGTCTCGTCGCCGACCTACGACGCCACCGGCTTCTCCGGCAACCCCGATACCGCGCAGGCCGCGTTCGATGTGGTCGTGGGCTCCCCGGACAACCCGCTGCTGGATCGGAGCCGGCGGGGCCACTACGTGCCGGGGTCGATCATGAAGGTGCTCACCGCCGCCGCCGCCCTCGACGCCGGCGCCATCACGCCGGAGACGACATTCCCCGACCAGCCACAGCAGGAGTCCGATGGCTTCGTGGTCGATGGCTTCACCATCCGTGAGCACGACCTCACGCCGGTCAAGCCGGCGCTCTGGGCGCTCTCGCCAGCGCTCCAGGTGTCGAGCAACATCTTCTTTGCTCATGTCGGGCTGGAGCTGGGGGCCGAGCGCTATCTCGACTACGCGCATCGCTTCGGCTTCTGCGAGGGCATTCGCATCGGCAGCAGCGCGCGGGGGCTATCGGCCGATCCGTCCTATGTCTCCACGCAGGTCGACGGGGCGTGTGCCCCCTTCAGCGACCGAGTCGAGCTCGCCAGCGCGGCCTTCGGGCAGGCGCAGGTCTCGGTGACCCCACTCCAGATGGCGCTCCTGGCGGCGTCGATCGCCAACGACGGGGTGGTTCCGCATCCGTTCGTGGTGCGCGACCTGCGGACCCACGCCGAGGCGCCGGGCGGCGGCCCCACAGCCTCTGTCCTGGAGACCTACGGTGGCGAGGGCGGAGACCGCGCCGTCTCATCTCAGGTGGCGAGCGAGGTTCGCTCGGCCATGATCGACGCGGTGGAAGGCCCGCTCGGACGTCTCTACGCGGGAGCAGGCGCGGTCTCGCGCTTCGGCGTGGCGGGGGTGCTGACTGCCGGCAAGACCGGGACCGCCGAGCGCGGCCCGGGCCTCAAGCCGCACTCCTGGTTCATCGGCTTCGCGCCCGCCCAGCAGGGATCGACGCCATCCATCGCGATCGCCGTCATCGTGGAGGGCGGGGGAACCGGCTCGGGGCATGCTGCTCCGATCGGCGGCGCGGTGATGGCGGAGTGGCTAAAGCTCGCGGGGACCGGCGGTTGACCATGGTGCCAGTGAACCCCCTTGTAACCCGCTGCGGTATTGTGGGTGGGGCATGGTCCGCCTCCCGTGAAGCTCGCAATGGAGCGCCAACGTGAAAAGTGTCCAGGAGTCAGCCGAGCGCGTTGTCGCCAACGTGGAGCGGGTGATCGTCGGAAAGCACGTCGAAGTGCGCATGGCGCTGGTGGCGCTCATGTGTGAAGGCCACATCCTGATCGAAGACGTTCCCGGCGTCGGCAAGACGATGCTGGCCAAGGCGCTCAGCCGCAGCATCGGGTGTTCGTTCCGGCGCATCCAGTTCACCCCGGACCTGCTCCCGTCCGACGTCACCGGCCTCTCGATCTTCAACCAGAAGACCCAAGAGTTCGAGTTCCGGCCGGGGCCGATCATGGCCCAGGTCGTGCTCGCGGACGAGATCAACCGGGCGACCCCCAAGACCCAGAGCGCGCTCCTCGAATGCATGGAGGAGCGGCAGGCAACGATCGATGGCATCAGTCACCAGATGCCATCGCCCTTCCTGGTGATCGCCACGCAGAACCCAATCGAATACGAGGGCACGTTTGCCCTGCCGGAGGCGCAGCTCGACCGCTTCATGCTCCGCCTGCGTCTTGGCTATCCCAAGGCGATGGAGGAGATCGTCATCCTCGATGAGCAGAAGCGCTCGCACCCGATCGAGGATCTGCAGCAGGTGCTCGACCTCGAGGAGCTGCGACAGATGCAGGCGGCGGTCAAGGAGATCTACGTCGACCAGACCGTGGCCGAGTACATCGTGCGACTGACCGGCGCGACGCGCGAGCATCCGGACGTGTATCTCGGCGCCTCGCCGCGCGGCTCGATCAACCTGTACCGCGCCGGCCAGGCGCTCGCCTCGCTCGACGGCCGCGACTTCGTGATCCCCGACGACGTCAAGCAGCTCGCGGTGGCGGTGCTCGCCCATCGGCTCATCGTCAAGAGCCAGGCCTCGCTGCGCGAGGTCGATCCGGATGGGATCGTGCGCGAGATCCTGGCCCAGGTCCCAATCGGGGAGGTCAGCAGCAGCGCCCCAGCCGGCACGCGCTAGGGTCACGGCCATGGGCCTTTCTCGGCAGCTCCGGATGGTCTTCTTCGGCACGGCACTGGTCGTCGCCGCGTTCAGCACCGGGATTAACTTCCTATTCTTCCTGGTCTACCTGCTGGCCACCCTGCTCCTCGCCTCACGCTGGTATGCGCGGCGCGGCCTGCGCGGCCTACGGGCCGGCTACCACGTCGTCAACCCGCGCACCCAGGTCGGGGAGACGCTCGAGGCCGTGTACCGGGTCGACAACGACACGCGCTGGGGCAAGCCGTGGGTAGAGGTGGCGAACGAATCGACCCTCCCCGCGCCGCTCCCCGGGCGGGTCATCGGCGTGCGCGCCGGCGCCAGCCGCCAGTGGCTGGCCAAGGTGACGGTGACTCGACGCGGGAGCTACCGGCTCGGTGCACTGCGGGTGCGCACCGGCGACCCGTTCGGCCTCTTCACCTCCGAGATGGTGGTCGGCCGGCCGACCTGGGTCGTGGTCTTCCCCAAGGTGCATGCGCTTCCGCACTGGCGGCTGCCGCCATCGCCGGTCGATGGCAGCACGCCGTCACGGCGCCGCTACGAGGCGGCGACACCATTGGTCAGCACCGTGCGTCCCTACGTATATGGCGATGCCATCAACCGCATCCACTGGCTCAGCTCGGTGCGCCACGGCGAGCTGCACGTGAAGGAGTTCGACCTCGAGCAGGCCGCCGACCTGTGGCTGCTCCTCGACCTCGACCGCTCGAGCCATGCCGGTCCACCGGACGACGCATCGGTCGAGACGGCCATCAGCGCTGCCGCCTCGATCGCGGTCCACACCCTCGCGGAGAATCGCGCGGTCGGAATCACCGTCTCCTCGCGCCGCCCGCAGCACCTGACCCCGGACCGCGGCACGCGCGTCGAACAGAAGATCCTCAACCTGCTGGCGAACGTGCAGGCCGATGGCAACCAGCCGCTCGCGGAGGTGGTCGTCTCCACGCTCACCCAGCTGCGCCGCGGCATGACACTCTGCATCGTGACCGGCTCGACTGAGCGGGAGTGGGTTCGGGCTCTCGCGGCACTGCGGCGGCGGGGGATCGGCGCCATCGTCGTCTTCCTCGATCGGTTCAGCTTCGAGGGGCGAGACGACGACGAGAGTCGCTCCGAGCTGACCGCCGTGCGCCACGCCCTGGCCGAATACGACGTCCCGCATCACCTGGTCCGCGCCGGCGATGACCTGTCGACGGTTCTCGGCCGTCGGGCGATCGGTGCCCGCACGCCGCAGCTCACCCGGGAACGCTCACGTGCCTGAGCTGGCTCGCCGCTTCCTGCGCCCGCGGGAGGGCTGGACAAGCCTCGCCCTGGTGCTGGTCATGCTCGTGGCGCTGGCATGGTCGCTGCAGCAGGCCGAGTGGTTCGGCCACCTCGACTTCCTGGTTCCCCTGGCGGTCAGCGCCGCGATCCTCGGGGCGTTGCTCGGCCTGACCCGGCTGAGCGTCGCGATCGTCTTGCCGGTGAGCGCGGCCCTCGGCGCCTGGATGGTGCTCTGGACGATCGGCGGCGAGTTCTTCCCGGACCTCGACCAGATGGGGCGGCTGATGACGTTGCGCGGCGACGCGCTCGACTGGTCGCGGATCGTGGTCGACGGCGGCTTCGCACCCCAGCTGTCCCCGTACGCAGTTGGGCTCGGCGTCCTGATGTGGACCACCGCCTTCATCGCAGCCTACACGCTGTATCGGCACCATCGGGTGCTCGACACGATCCTGCTGGTCGGCGTGGCGCTGATCGCCAATATGTCGGCCACCTTCGCCGACCTCTTCGGCTTCCTCGTGCTTTTCTCGATCGCCGCGCTGCTGCTCTGGCTGCGGGTCGCCCTGGTCAGCCGCGAGGAGAGCTGGAGGCTGCGCCGGGTGACCGAGAACCTGGACGTGCCGACCCAGATCATGCGCAGCGGCGTGACCTTCATCGTGGGCAGCATCGCCATGGCCTGGATCCTCACCACCGTGGCCGTCGCGGCCCCGCTGACGAGCGTCTGGAGCAACCTCGACGGCATCTGGTCCGACGTGCGCAACCAGTTCGAAGGGGTCTTTGCCGGCCTTAGCGGATCCGACTCACGCATCCAGGGAACCTCGTTCGGCTCGTCGTTCCGAGTGCGCGGCAGCTGGGTCTCGTCCGATGGCCCGGTCATGACGGTCGCCTCGCAGCGCGCCTACTACATGCGGAGCATCACCTACGACGTCTATACGGGGCACGGCTGGACGAGCAGTGACGGCTCGGATCGCCACGTAGCCGCGGGCGATCGCATCTTCCCCGGCTATACCCCCGAACGCCCGTTGGCGGCCAATGCCTTCACGCTCGAGACGGTCTCGGTCGAGATCCAGCGCAGCGTCGGGCGCAACGTCTTCACGCCGGGTTACCCGACCACCGCCTTCTCGCCGCTCGTCATCCACGAGCCCGGGGGCCAGCCGCTGCTCGGCGCCTTGCAATCGGGCGTGGTCCTTGAGACCGGCAAGGGCTACCAGATCACCGCGGCCATCTCGACCGCCACAGAGGCGATGCTGGCCGGGGCGGGGACGGCGTACCCGTCCGAGATCCTGGCCACCTACAGCAGCACCGATGGCGTGACGCAGCGCACCACCGACCTGGCTCGCCAGGTGGTGTTGAATGCCGGGGCCACCGACCCGTATCACGAGGCCAGGGCGCTCGCCGACTACCTGCGCTCCGATCCGCGCTTCACCTACTCGACCGTGGCGGCGCTGCCATCCGACCCGGGGCGTGACCTGGTCGACTTCTTCCTCTTCGATCCCAACGGTCAGGTGGGCTACTGCGAGTACTTCGCCACCACCATGGCGGTCATGGCGCGCAGCATCGGCCTGCCGGCCCGGGTCGCCGTCGGTTACGCGCCGGGGGAGCGACTCGACACGGGGATCTACCAGGTCCGCGAGCGCAACGCCCATGCCTGGGCCGAAGTCTTTTTCCCCGGCTACGGCTGGCAGATCTTCGAGGCGACCAAGTCGATCTCCCCGGTCGTCCGCCTGCGCGGCGAGGGGATCGTGCCGCCGATCAACCCGACGGTCGGCGGTGTCGACCCCGGACAGCAGTTCCAGGAGGGCGACAACACCGGCACCATCTCGGAGCTGCCCTCGTTCCAGCCGGTCGATGGCGGCTTCGGAGCGGGGCAGGACCGGCCCACCGAAGAGGCACGCAACGGCAACGCCTGGCTGGTGGTCGCCCTCCTCAGCCTCCTCGTGGCGGTCGCGGCGTGGCGCCTGCTGCAGCGCCGGCATCGGTTCCGATTCCTGGCCCCCGGAGATCGGCAGTGGCAGCGGCTCGCCTTCGCGGCGGACCGTGCCGGCGTTGCCCAGCGGCCATCGGAGACCGTCTACGAGTACGCGGGCTGGCTCCAGGAGCAGATCCCGCGACGAAGCACCGAGATCCACCAGATCGCCGATGGCAAGGTGTGGCAGTCGTACTCTGGCCGCTCCGTCTCCCTGGATGCGATCGCTCGGCTCGAGCGCGCATGGGGCCGGCTCCAGCTGCCGCTCCTCTGGCTGGCGCTGCGCAGCCGAGTCCGGTCGCTGCTGCGCGGGCGTACCGGGAGCTAGCTCAGCCGACCGCGGCCAGGCTCGTCTCGAAGACCTCGCGCATGGCCGCGACGGCGGCCGCCGGATCGGTCACCCGACCGTGCTCGGCGAGCGTCTCGCCCATGACCCGCACCGCGTCGCACATCTCGTCGATCCCCACCGCCCCCATGTGACCGCAGCGCAGGATCTTTCCCACCCAGGCTCCCTGGCCGCCGGCGACGATCAGGCCCCTGGCCCGCATGGCGGCATTGAGGGGAGCCCAGTCGACGCCCTCGGGCAGCCAGGCGGCGGTCACGGTGTGCGATCGGTCGGCCGGTGCAGCAACGAGCTGCAGCCCGAGGCGCTCGAGCCCCGCCTGCACGGCGCCGGCGATCGCGGCGTGCCGGGCCCAGGTTCGTTCGCGTCCCTCGGCGATCAGCCGTGCCACGCCGACGCGCAGGCCATACAGCACGCTGACTGCGGGGGTCCAGGGCGTCTGGCCCTTCTGCGCCATGGTGCGGGCCTCGCCGAAGTCCCAGTAGACGCGCGGCATGCGCGCGGAGGCGGTGGCCTCCCAGGCGCGCTCGCTGAGCGCGGCGATGGCGATCCCCGGCGACGCCATGAAGGCCTTCTGGCTGGCGCTCACCACCAGGTCGATCCCCCAGGCGTCCATCTCGAACGGCATCGCGCCGAGCCCGCTGATGCCATCCACCAGGACGAGCGGCTCGCCGGGCGCGGCGCGGACCGCGGCGGCCAGGGCCTGGAGCGGGTTGGTCACCCCGGTCGAGGTCTCGTTGTGGGTTAGCAGCACCGCCCGATAGGGCGGGTTCGCCGCGAGATGCGCGGCCAGCGCAGCGGGGTCGGCGGCACTGCCCCAGGGGACCTCGAAGCGCTCGACCTCGGCGCCGAAGGCGGAGGCGGTCTTGGCGAATCGGTCTCCGAAGGAACCGATGGTGACGCCCAGGACCCGGTCGCCGGGCGAGAGCAGATTGACGATCGCGGCCTCGAGGGCGCCCGAGCCGGAGGCCGTCAGCAGCAGCACGTCACCGGAGGTGCCGATCAGCGTGGCCAGGCTCGCACTGATCTCGCGCAGCATCTCGCCGAACTCGGTGCCACGGTGGTCGATCATCGGCGCCGATTGCGCTTCGCGGACCTCGAGTGGGAGCGGGGTCGGGCCGGGGACGCGCAGGTTCTGCTCCATGGCGGGCATCATAATCGGCCCATGGAGAGCACCGATGCCGCGTAAGCCCGTGGCCGTCAGCCAGCCGCTCTTCGACGACGAGCCGGGGAGCGACGCACCGCTTGCCGCCCGGATGCGACCGCGCCGGCTCGACGAGTTCGTGGGCCAGGACCACCTCGTCGGAGCCGATGGCGCCCTGACCAAGGTCGTACAGCCAGGCTACGCCCCGAGCATGGTCCTCTGGGGGCCGCCGGGATCCGGCAAGACGACGCTCGCCCGCCTCCTCGCCGATCGATCCGGCGGCACATGGCGGCCGATATCCGCCGTTACCTCGGGCGTGGCCGATATCCGGGCCCTCGTGGCGGATGCAAAGGCCCTCCGCCAGGCCGGCGGACGCACGGTCGTCTTCATCGACGAGCTGCACCGGTTCAACAAGAGCCAGCAGGACGCGCTGCTGCCGCATGTCGAGGACGGCACCATCGTCCTGATCGGGGCGACCACCGAGAATCCGTACTACGAGATCAACTCGCCGCTGCTGTCGCGGCTGCGGGTGTATCGGCTCGAGCCGCTTGGACCGGACGAGCTGCGCCAGATCGTGGCGGCAGCGCTCGGCGACGAGCGTGGCCTGGCGGGACGCGTCTCGGCCGGCGAGGACGGGATGACCGCACTGCTCGAGCTGGCCAGCGGCGACGCCCGCCAGGCGCTCAACATCCTGGAGGCGGCGGCCGCGGTGGCGGGGAAGGGCGCCGAGCTCGGCCGCGAGGCGATCGGCGAGGCCGCGCAGCAGCGGCTGCTCGCGTACGACCGTGTCGGCGACCAGCACTACGAGGCGGCATCGGCCTTCATCAAGAGCATGCGCGGCAACGACCCCGATGCCGCCCTCTACTGGTGCGCCAGCATGGTCGCGGCGGGCGAAGATCCGACCTTCATCGCGCGGCGGATCGTGATCGCCGCCAGCGAGGATGTCGGCAATGCCGATCCTCGGGCGCTGCAGATCGCGGTGGCGGCCATGCAGGCGGTCGAGCTGATCGGGCTGCCTGAGGCGCAGTACGCCCTGGCGCAGGCTGCCAGCTATATTGCAGCGGCTCCGAAGTCGAACCGGGCTGGGACTGCCTACTTCGCTGCCCTGGCCGAGGTCGAGGAGAAGGGCCGGCTTCCGGTGCCGCTCCACCTGCGTCCGTCTTCTCATCGGCGACTGGCGAAGGAGCACGGCTACGGGAAGGGCTATCTCTATCCGCACGACTTCGACGATGCCGATGTCGACCAGCAGTACCTGCCCGATGAGCTCGCTGGCCGCGTCTTCTACGAGCCGAGCGACCAGGGGATGGAGATCCAGATCGGGGAGCGGCTCGCGCGCATCAGGCGCGCCCGCCTGGAGCGCAGCCGGAACCAGACGTTAGCGGCAGGCGTTGTTGAAACCGACGAGTAACAGGCGCACGGTCTTCTGGGCCAGGAAGGGTGAGTCCGGGGCAGCCGAGGGCCAGCTAGGCAGCGACGGGGGCCGGTGTCGAGGCGTCCGCCATCGTTCGCGGCAACCGCGGTGCACTAGCACCGCAATTCTCCGCTCCGGAGTCCACTGGAGTGCATCGGAGGGCTACACTGCGGGCTTCACCACACCCGCCAAAGGATAACTCGTCATGCATCCTGACCGTCGCCTCCGATTTATTTCAGCGCTGCTTGCTGCTCTAACTGCGCTGGCGCTGGCCGGAGCGCCGGTCGGGGCGGCAGCGCCATCGGTCTGGGTCGTCGCCTCCGGCCTCGACAACCCAAGAGGCATCGACGTTGGCCACGACGGACGCATCTACTTCGCCGAGGCGGGCAGTGGCGGCACCGGCGGCTACGGTACGACCGGCCGCATCTCGGTCATCGACCGCGGCCGCGCCCACGTCTTCGCCGCGGGCCTTCCCTCGGCGTTGTCACCGGAGGGTGAGGTGACCGGCCCGGTCAATGTCGCATTCATCCACGACACGACCCTCGCGATCGTCGGGGGCGGCCCCCAGGCGCTGAACCCCGCCTTTGACAGCGTGGTCCGCGCCAGGGCTGGGACAGTGGTGGCCAACATCCAGGCCTACGTCAACGCGCATCCGGACACGACCGATCAGGATCAGCCGCCGAACCAGACCGATTCCAACGCCTACGGTGCAGCCTCGCTCGGCGAGGACCGGGTGCTGGTGACCGATGCCGCCAACAACACGCTGCTGCTGGTCGGGCCGCGTGGCAAGGTTCAGACCGTCGCGAAATTCCCCAACGAGGTCGTCTCGACCGCGCATCTGCCGATGCCATTGCCGCCACGGCTGCGCGCCGAGGCGGTGCCCACCAGCGTCGCCATCGGACCGGATGGCTATTGGTATGTGGGCGAGCTGAAGGGCTTCCCGTTCACCCCCGGCGAGTCGCGGATCTGGCGCATCGCACCGTGGGCCCGCAACGCGGTCTGCAACCAGGCGCACCCCAGCGGCGGCTGTGCGTTGTGGATGGACGGCTTCACCTCGATCACCGGGCTCGGCTTCGGCCCCGATGGCGCCCTGTATGTGGTGGAGATCGTGAAGCACGGGGTCTTCGGGCTCTTCAGCGGCACCGACACGGTTGGTGCCCTGTATCGCGTCTGGCACGGGCGCCGGACCGAGCTCATACCCGGACAGCTCACGGCCCCGGCTGATGTCGCGGTCGCCCGGAATGGGACAATCTACGTCACCAATCAGAGCGTCAGCATCGGGCTTGGAGAGGTGCTCGGCATCAGGCGATAGTCGTCGCGGGCGCCGGTTCGGCGATTGGCCGGCGCGCCGGGTAGGGCTCTCTCAGTTGGCCGGCAGCTGGTTGCGACGGTCGATCCGTTGACGGGTTGGAGCGCCACGCGGGTCGAGAGCCAGACGATGAGCCCCCACCACGTGGTATCGGGGCGGCTGGTCGATGACTGGCCGATCAGGTGGGAGGGCCTGTCGCTAGACATCTTTTCTGGCCCCTATCTCCCTGACCGCACCCCTCGCGAGCTACCCAAAGCCACCCTCGCGTACATCTATGTCGATGCGGTGACGGGCGAGTGGTTGACGTCGGCTTACCGCGAGTAGTAACAGCACCGCTTCCTAGTTCGGGCCGATCTTCAGGACGCTGAAGGCGAGCACCGCGGCGGCCAGCAGGACCGCCATCACGATGATCAGGACCCGATGTTGCGCAGGTCGCGGAGCACGTAGTCGTTACCCGATGACGTGCCCCGGGCGGTTGCGGAGGACCGGCCAGCGACCGCCGGGTGAGCACTACGAGGATTGACGGTCGGGCGTTGCAGCACTGCCCCGGTCACTCATTGCTGAGGGGACGACGCGCGACCCAGACCTGCTCGGCGGCGTACTGGGGCGGGCTGCCGCGGAAATCGGAGTACTCGGCCACGACCTCGAAGCCGGAGACCTCGAGCAGGTAGCGCATCTCGAACCGGTAGGTCCAGCGCATCCGCAGCGTCTCCTGCTCGTGGCGCAGCGCATTGCCTGCGTCGTCGAGCTCGGTGAATTCCCACACCTCGGTCATCAGCTGCTGGAGCGGTTCAGTCGTGCGGTGGACAACGCGTCTTGTCACTCGGTGCCCGGAGTCGGGGAGAACGACGGTCCCTCGATCGGTGCTCGATGGAACGCCATCAAACGCGGCGCAAGCGTCGAGGAGCGGGTCAAACAGCTGGAGCACCAGGACACCGCCCAGCCGCAGGTGTCGGTGAATCGTCGCGAGCGCCGATCGCTGGTCGTCGGCCGTCAGCAGCAGTTGGAAGGTGCGGCCCGGCGCAATCGCAAGCCCGAACTGCGTCGGCAGGGCGAAGTCGCGCACGTCTGCGCGGACGAGATCGACGCGGGTCCGCGCCGCCGGCGACGCGAGCTCGCGCTTCGTCTCAGATCGGGCGAGCATCGGCGCCGAGAGATCGAGACTGGTGACCTCGAAGCCCGACTCGGCAAGCGGCCAGGCGACCCGCCCGGTGCCGCCACCGAGGTCAAGGACCGG
>JBBQGI010000031.1:0-14282 GCA_038322875.1 Candidatus Limnocylindria bacterium
GTGGTCTTCCCGGGGGTCGGCCACGGCATCGGTCCAGTCTTCGACGATGCGCTCGATCGGGTGGCGGCCTTCGTGAAGGCGACCATCGGCTGAACTAGGACGCAGGCAGCGTCTCGATGAGGCGGAAGCGCTCGCAGACGACCGCCGTATCGTCGCCCGGTCGCCAGTCAGGATCACCCAGGAAGGTGCGCGTCTCATCGGCGTATGACAGCCAGAAGCGCTCGTGTGCCGCGCGCCACTCGGCGACTGATGTGAATCCCTCACCCTCGTCGATCGCGAACCGCAGGTCGACCTGTCCGACGGTAGTGACCCATACCTCGGTGGTCTCGATGACGCCGACCTCGGCGTCGCTCTCGTCGATCAGCGCGAAGCGCTCCCCCACCTCCGGGAGCGGGTCGCCGTCCCGCTGGTAGTCGGTCAGGAGCCCGGTGGTCGACGTCTTCTCACCCCGCAGGATCGCTGCGACCAAGTCGCGGCGCAGGTCCGTCCGGGGAAAGCCGAACTCGGCCGGCTTTAATGGTTCGCTCAGACGTTCACCGCGTCCAGGAAGCCCCACCACGCATCGAGGGCGGCGCGGGTCGCGGCCAGGACGGCTTCCGCATCGGCCTCTTCCGGAGCCAGGTCGGAGATCATCGCGCGCTCGGCCCCCGAATGCTCGACGTCGAGCGTCGAGTGAACCGTGAAGAAGCCGAGTGTGCGCGGATCGTCCACCCCGTAATGCTCGACCAGGCCGCGGATCTTCTCCGCCGCGACCTCAGGAACCTGCCCCTCGTATGCGTACAGCGCGGCGATACCGGCGGCGATCGGTCCATCCGAGACGGCGGACCAGTACGAGTCCAGCAGTGCGCTGGTGCCGGCGTTCGGCGCGGCCTCCTTCACCGACGAACGCTCGACGCCGATCCCCTCACCGAAACGCAGCCACATCTCGGCGTGATTGACCTCGCCGTGTTCCTCGTCCCAGAGGTTGTCGAGCAGCGACTTGCGCACCTCGGGCCGGTCGGAGCGGGTATGGAGTGCCGAGAGGAGTCGCGGGAAGGTGGATTCGAAGGCGTAGTACTGGCGCGCGTACTCCTGGAGCGCCTCGCGCGGCAGCTCGCCAGCGCGCCACTTGGTGTAGAAGGGGTGCTTGAGCAGGTGGCGCTCGGCGATCAGCGCGTCGATGCGTTCGAGAAGATCCATGTGGGAAGAGCCCTCCATCCGGTGAGGGCGGCCGAGGTGGAAGCCGCCTGGCGCGAAGGATAGCCCGATCGTCGGCATCGCGGGGGCGACAAGGGAGGGCTGCCCGCGGCATGATCTCGAGCGGCATGCTGATCCGCGACATCCGACCCGATGAATACGCCGCGGTCGGTGACATGGTCGTCGACGTCTACCAATCCATCATCCCCGAGCCGCTCGACGACTATGCCGATGAGCTCCGCGACGTGGCCGCCCGGCTCGACGCCGGCGTGCTCGTCTGGGTGGCCGAGGAGCATGGGGCGCTGGCGGGCACCGTGAGCTTCGTGCCAGAGCCGGGGCCGTACGGCGAGTTCGACGATCCGCACGGCGCTGGCATCCGGATGCTGGCCGTGCTGCCCGCCTTCCAGGGGCGCGGGATCGGCGAGGCGCTCGTGCGGGCCTGCCTCGATCGAGCCCGGGCGGACGGCCGGACGCGCGTCTACCTGCACACGACGCCATGGATGGAGACCGCGCAGCGGCTGTATCGGCGCCTCGGCTTCGTGCGCACCCCGGGGCTCGACTGGCTGCCGGATCCGGCAGTGTTGCTGACGGCCTATATCTACGAAGTTGAGCCGTCCGCCTAGCCCGCGCTAGCCCTCAGCGAGCTCGGGCATGGCGCCGATCTCAGCCAGGTCCGCCTCGATCACCTCGCGGTCCTCAGCTGTGGCGATCGCAGCGGTCGCCGTGCGACCCCGCGACAGCCAGGTCCGCGCGTCGCCCACGTTGCCTGCCACTGCGGATGCGCGGGCAAGCGCCTCATAGGCCGCGGCGACGACCCAATCGGCCAGGCCGGACTTCTCGCAGATCGCCAGGCAGGCCTGCGCGTGGTGGAGCGCCGGTTCGCCACGTCCCAGTACCGAATAGACGCGCGCGCACTGCCACTCGCCGACAGCCAGCTGCTGGTCCCCGCCGAGGTCGCCGGCCTGGGACCAATGCCAGCGCGATGCGTGCGCGGCATGCACCATCTGGTCGTTCTGCTCGGGAGTGCGATCCGGCACGTCGAGCATCTGCCAGACCTGGTTGAAGAGTGCCACGCCCTGCTCGCGATGCACGTTCGGGTCCATTGGCGGGAGCTCGTGGCCGTGCTGGTGCCCCTCGTGGTCGTCGTGGTCGTGCTCGGAATGGTCCCCGTGGTCGTGTCCGTTTGTCATGCGCGCAGCGTACCGCTCATGGACGCATCAGCGGGGTGAGGATCGCCGCGATCTGCTCGCGGTGGCGGGAGCCGCGATATTCGTTCATCGTCTCTGGATCGAGGACGTGCTCCGTCACCGCTCCGCCGACCCTGACATAGGCGATCGGGAAGATGCTCGCATCGGGCCGCGGCTCGAGGGTCACCGCCACGGCATCCGGCCCCGAGGAATCCACGAAGGCCGCGAGCGGCCAGATCCCGTCATCCTGCCACCCCGCATCGGTGACCGACGCCACCTGCGCCAGGTAGGAACGCTGATTCCACAGCTCCGGCGACAGGGTGAGCTGCTCAAGCAGGAATGGCACCACGCCTTCGGCGTCGAGCGCGGGTCGGGGCAGCTCGATCCCGAACCTGGAGCGCACCAAATGGCGCGCCAGGACGCGGGCGTTGTATCGATATCCGTGCACAGCGCCAGAGTTGGAAGGGATGCCGTGCTTCTTGAGCCCGGCCGCCGCCTGCGTGATCGTCCCGGCAAAGAAGATCCCGGGCACCGATGCCGACTCCCAGAGCGGGGTCAGCGCCGGCATCTTGCCCTGGGCAAAGGTTGCCACCCCGAGCGCCGGCAGGTCCCGCAGAGGAACGGCAAAGCCGGTTGTCGCGATCGCCGCGTCGGCCTCGTAGCTGAGCTCGCGACCGTCATCGGTGCGGCTCATCCTGATCCAGAAGCCTTCGCCTGAGCGCTGGATCCGCTCGATCTTGACGTCCAGCAGGAAGACGCCGTTGTGCAGCATCGCGTCCTCGTAGGGCTGGACGTATCGGGCCCGAACCCCGGCCAGCGAATGCTCGATCACCGAGAGGCTCGCCGGGCGCGGCGAGCCGAGCACCATCTGCTTCGCCCACGGCAGGTAGGCGGTCGCGATCTCGAACGCGGAGTTCTGTTTGCCGATGATGAAGATGCGCTTGCCGGCGTAGGACTCCGCGGGACCGGCGTCGACGTAGTGCGGCACCAGCTCCAGCCCAGGGGTCGGTGGCTTCCACGGCTCGGCCATGCCGACCGCAAAGACAGCCGTGGCACAGGTGTAGTCCCCGTCGGGGGTCGAGATGACGAAGCGGCCGTCATCGGTCTGGCGGGTGGATTGCCAGGGGCAGCCGTAGCGGATCTGCACCTTGGCGCGCGCCACGAAGGCGGCCAGGTTCTCCTCCATGTTCGCGCGGCTCGGGAACGACGAGCTGCCATCCATCAGGCTAGGCATGATCGAGCGCAGCTTCGGGTCGTCGGAGACGAGGCTGTTCCAGTCGTACCACTCCCCCGCCCTGCCCGCCGGGTCGCCCAGGGCGTAGGGCTTTGTCCAGCTCAGCAGCCGCTGGTAGAGCGGCAGGCGGCGGAACATGCCGCCCGGCGACGGTTCGGCCGAGATCGTGGCGTGGACGATCCCCAGGCGATCGAGCTCGTGCGAGACCTGGATCGCTCCGGGGCCGCTGCCGACCACCACCAGCGGGTACTCGCCGGGCGGGAACGGTCGCTCCGCTTCGGCAGGCGCGGTCGTGCCCGAGGTTGCCGCCACGCGGCTAGCCCTGCTGCTGGTTGGCGGTGCGCAGCCGCCGGGCCATTGAGACGAGCATGCGGTACATGATCGTCGGCTGGCGGTCCAGGAAGGCGTGGAGGTCTGGTCCGTTGAGCACCAGGCAGCGGAGCTGCGTGCGCGCCACCACGTCGGCGGTTGGCGGGACGTCGAGCAGCAGGCTCATCTCCCCGAAGAAGTCGCCGCGACCGATGCTGGCGCGATCCTCCCCGTCGATCCGCACCGTGGCCTCCCCCTCGACCACGACGTAGAAGTTGGAGCCGCTGATCCCCTGCCGCAGGATGCGCTGACCGGGCGCAAAGGTGGCCTCCTCGAAGACATGGCTGATCCCCTCGAGCTGGGGCTCGCCCAGGTCGGCGAAGAGCGAGAGCGATGCGAGGAGCGCGACCGGATCCTCGGGCATGCAGGCATGGTAGCCGCCGAGACGCAACGGCGAGCGGCTAGCCTGATGCGCTTTTGCAAGCCATTCCCTGTACATTTCGCGCGTGACGTTCAGACGTGGCACCCGGCTCGACCCAGGGCAGGTGCGGGACATGCGCGGTCGCGGCGGGACGCTGGCAGTGGGAGGCGGCCTCGGCGGCATCGTCGTGGTCGTCATCGTGCTGCTGCTCGGCGGCACCCCGCAGGACGCCTCGACCCTCACCGGCATCCTGAATGGCACCAAGATCGGCGACCAGACGGCCAACGACCTCAGCCAGGAATGCCAGACCGATGTCGACGCGAACTCCCGAGACGACTGCCGGATCATCGGCTACGTGAACAGCATCCAGGCCTACTGGGGGACGGCGGTCGACGGCTACGTGCTCTCCCCGACCGTCTTCTACACGGATGCGATCGACACCGGCTGCGGCCAGGCGACCAGTGCGGTCGGGCCGTTCTACTGTCCCCCGGACGCATCGGTCTATATCGACCTCGGCTTCTTTGACACGCTGCAGAGCCAGTTCGGCGCCGAGGGCGGCCCGTTCGCCGAGGCCTACGTCATCGCCCATGAATACGGGCATCACGTGCAGGACCTGCTCGGCACCCTCCAGCAGAGCGGCGGCGGGACCGGCGCCGAGAGCCGATCGGTGCGCACCGAGCTGCAGGCCGACTGCTTCGCCGGCGTGTGGGCCAGCCACGCGGTCGCGGGCGGCTTCCTGGACCCGCTCACCCCGGACCAGATCGGTCAGGCGCTCGACGCCGCCTCGGCGGTGGGAGATGACCGCATCCAGGAGCAGACGCAGGGCCAGGTCAACCCCGAGACCTGGACCCACGGCTCCGCGGCGCAACGCCAGCAATGGTTCAGGACGGGGATGAGCGGCGGCAACGCCAGCAACTGCGACACCTTTAACGCCGACCTGTAGTGCCGACCTTGATCGGCAAGGCCGCGCCGCCCGGCTCCACCATCGGGATCGTGACGCCCGGCTCTCCGCCGGAATCGCGCGCCCAGGTGCATCGAGCCCTGCGCTGGTGGTCGGAGCACGGCTATACCGCGAAGCTGATGCCCGGCGCGCTCGAAGAGGCCGATTGGCACGCCGGCTCCCCGGAGACGCGTGCCCGCGACATCCAGCAGGCCTTCGCGGACCCCGATATCGACGCGATCCAGACGATGCGCGGCGGGTACGGATCGGCCCAGGTCATTCCGCTCCTCGACATGGATGCCATCGCGGCGAGCCCCAAGGCGTTCATCGGCCTGTCCGACATCACCGCCCTGCATGTCGCGTTCAACCGGATCGGTCTGGCCACGTTCTACGGCCCGAGCCTGACGATGGTGGGCAGCCCCAGCCCGCCGGCCCTGACCACCGAGCGGCTGCTACGAGTTCTCGCGGGCGAGACGACGGGCGAAGTGCCGCCCGACGATGATCGGCTGACGGTGATTTCCATCACCCCGGGCCGGGCGAGCGGAAGGCTGCTCGGCGGCTGCCTGGGGGACTTCATCTACACCATCGGCACCCCGTGGGAGATCGACCTGGACGGCGCGATCCTCTTCTTCGAGGAGGGCGGCCTGGCGCCCATTCGCCTCGACCGCGCGCTGCTCTACCTCGCGCAGATCGGGAAGCTGCGGGGCGTGCGCGGGATCGTGGTCGGCGAGATGGCCGGCGGCGAATGGTACGAATGGCAATCTTCACCGCGCTCGAAGACGACCGAGAACGTCCTCGCCGACCGCCTCGGTCACCTGGGCGTGCCCATCCTCTACGGCCTGCCGCTCGGCCACGGCGCGAGCCTCGCCACCCTGCCGCTGGGCGTGCAGGCCACCGTGGATGCCGATGCGCTCACCCTCACCATCGACGAGCCGGCACTCGCCTGAGCCGGCAGGCCCCATGTCCGAGACCCATGCCGGCCGCCCGCTCGTCCACCCCGCCACGCGCGCCGTCTGGCGCAGGTGGCTGGCCCGGAACCACGCAATCGTTCGCGACGCCTGGGTCGCGCAATGGACCCGCGCCAGCGGACGCACGAGCCTCGACTACGAGCTGATCGTAGTCGAGGCACTCTGCTTCGGCTGGATCGATGGGCTCACCCATTCCCTGGGCGACGGACGGCAGGCATTTCTCCTGACGCCCCGCCGCAAGGGCAGCGCCTGGTCGCGCTCGAACAAGGACCGAGTCGACCGCCTGGTTGCCGAAGGGCGCATGACCGATGCCGGCCTCGCCGTCATCGCCCGAGCCAAGGCCGATGGCTCCTGGTCGGCACTGGACGCCGCTGAGTCACTGACCGAGCCAGCCGAGCTGGCGACGGCGCTCGACGCCAACCCTGCGGCGCGCCGGCAGTGGGATGCATTCCCCAAGTCGCCCAAGCGCGCACTCATCTATTGGGTGACCTCAGCCACGCGTCCAGAGACCCGCGCGCGCCGAGTCCAGCGCATCGTCGACGAGGCCGCCCACGGCCGCCGCGCCAACCCCTAGGACGCGAACAGCTCCCCAACCACCCGCCGGAATTCGGGCAGGTTGCGGGAGCCGGCCAAACGAGCCTCGAACGCGGCCAACAGCTTGCCGAAGTACCAGGCCTGGTCCGGCCGGCCAGCGTGGAATCGGTCCCACACGGACTCGCCCTCGGCCTGCAGATCGGTCAGGATCGAGCGGGCGTTGTGCAGCTTGTCCGCCAGCGACACCTTCAGGACCGATGCCGACGCCGTCCCCAAGTCCGCCAGGTAGGCCTCCTTGCGCTCGCGCCACGGCGCCTTCTCCTCGCGGAGCGCCGGCATGGCGTCGCTCAGGCCCTCGACGGTCGCCGCCACCTCGTCGCCGAACTGCGCGTGGACCGAGTCGAGGACCGTCTGGCCGCCCTGGTCCTCGGGGCCATCGTGCAGCAGCGCCGATATCGCCTCGTCCTCGGTCCCGCCGTCCTCAAGCACCAGGCTGCACACGGCGAACAGGTGCGTGACGTACGGGATCTGGGTCGCCTTGCGCAGCTGGGATCGGTGCAGCTCGATCGCGTACAGGACGGCCCGGTCGAATCGGTCCTCGGTCAAGGTCGGCGGTTCGTTCGTGGGCAATTCGATCTCCTGCGGGCTGCATCGATCAATCAGTCTAGACGGCGGTCGATGGACGGAGGAACCGCCCGCCGAACGTCGTGAGACCGACCACTCAGCATCCGGCCACCAGCCGCTACCCGACCGATCAGTAGCTCAGCACCTCGACCCTCTGGTCGAGATGGCCTGTGGTCACTCGACACGGATTCGGAACGTATCGACCGTGGACTGCTTTCCCTTTAGCCGCAGGGCCTCGGGTTCGGCGGCCGGGTAGGCGCCCGCCACAGTCTCATAGGTCGTCGTGCACATGACGATCTCTCCGCCGGCGGCCTTCCCCTGGAAGCGCGCCGCCGTATTGGTGACGTCACCAATGGCGGTGAAGTCCTTGAAGCCGCCGCCGCCCACGTTGCCGACGTACTCCTCACCGGTGCAGATTCCGACGCCCACGCTCAGCCAGTTCCCTGCCGCCGTCCCGTAGCCGATGCCTCGCAGGAGCGCCCGGGCGGCCTCGACGGCTGCCCCGGGGTAGCCAGACCCGGCCAGACCGGGCACGAAGATGGCCATCACCTCGTCGCCGGCGATCTGGCCGAGGATTGCATCGTGGGCCAGCAGGGCGTCCGATGCGGCCTGGTAGAACCGATGCAGGAGGGCGGTGGTTTCCACGCTCGATTGTTGCTCGGACATGGTGGTGTAGCCGCGCACATCGGCGAAGAGCACGCTGACCGGGACGAGGGCGCCGCCTTCAGGGGCGCGCTCGATGCAGCGCTCGCAGATTTTGGGGTTCTTGCGCGACGGCGTGTAGCCGAGCTTGCCGAACACGCCGGCGTAGCGGCCGCGGAATGGCGCGTTGCAGAACTTGCAGCGCTCATGGGCCGGGACGAATGAGAACGCCCGGCGGCCAAACCGCTGGCCGAGCGCCAACGGCGTCTCGCCCTTGAGGATGCCGAGCCATCGCGCGCTCATCGGTGCACCATCGAACTCGTCCGTTGACTCGACGTGCAACGATGGCGCCGTGGGAAGGGTCTTGGGCGCGCTGGCCGGAATCGCTGCCTGGCTCGGATGGATATCCGTCAGCCCCGCGTTCGGCTTCCCGACGCTGGCCTTGGGCGCCATGCTCAACCGCTTGTTCGTGCCGCGGGAGGACCCTGGATCCTGGCTCGGCTGGGCCCTCTTGCTCATCGGGCTGGCGCTCTCCGCGCTGGTCTATCTGGCGGCCACCAATAGGGGCCGATTGCGCCCGAGCATAGCATCGGGCCTCGCCTATGGCGCCATCTGCTGGCTGCTCGCCGGGGCCGTCCTCATGCCACTGCTGGGAGTCTTGGTGCCAGTGCCGGCGGCCCCAGCCACCCCGCCGCCTCCTGGGCTGAATCCTGCCGACCCGATGCACGGGTCATTCATGATGCTGCACCTGGGCATTGGCGCACCGATCGGGGCGCTCATCGCCTGGCTGCTGTTCGGGGCGGTGCTCGGAGCCACGGCTGGTTGGCGGCCGAGCTATTCGGTGCGACAGCTCGCGGCGTCGCCGCTCGTGCAGGCGGGGGTTGTCGCGGTCGTGGCGCTGATCGCCATCGGCTTGGTCTGGCCTCGCCTCAATGCTGCCCCGACCCCTTCAGCCACGGCCTCCCGGACCGTCGCCACAGCACCGCTGGAGACCCTGCCCAAGGGCGCCGATTACTTCAGCATCCTCGACCTGTCGCAGACACCGGGAGCCGTCTTGGGACCGCATGTTCACCCCTACACGGGCATCGCGTACTCGCTGAAGGGTGTTGCGACTATCGCCTTCGTGGAAGGACCTACGATCCGGGTCGGCCCTGTCCAGGCCGGGATCATTGTCCAGGCGCACGCCCACCGCAACGCCGATGACGTCCTGCCGACCGCCGCCCTCGCCCTCCTGATCGTGGCCCTCGCCATCCTGGTGTGCTTCATCTCGTTTCGACCGGCGGGCCGCGACGGGCGACTGCTTCCGGTGGCGCTGGCTTCGCTGATCGCGGCGGGTGCCATCGGGATCGCGAATCCGTGGTCGAACGACTGGCTGTTCATCTCCATTCGTTCGGTGACGAACCGGGGCGCTGCGATGCCACTCCCGACCGCCGCGCGCCTGTACGAGTCGCCTGATATCGCTGCGCTGCCGGGAGGCCCCTACACGGAGACGCTGGAGGAAGTCACGGTCGCGCCCGGAGCGGCCGCGACGGATTTTGGATCAGCCGGCGCCACGGTGCTCTACGTCCTCGACGGAAGGATCGAGGTGCAACCCGCCGGCGGATCGACGATCCAAGTCGGCGCCCGCGGCGCGACGCTGCTGCAACCGGGGGTATCGGTGTTCGTCTCGGACGTCGGAGATCAAGCGGCGCACGTGCTCAAGCTCGCCGTCATCGGCGGGTAGCCCCGAGCCGGCTAGAGCCAGCCGCGGCGCCGGAACAGGACAAACAGCAGGCCGCTCACCAGCAGCATCAGCCCCAGCGACATGGCGAAGCCCCACGACTCCCCGAGGCCCGGCATGTTGTGGAAGTTCATGCCGTAGATGGTGCCGATCAGGGTCGGCGCGAACAGGATGGCGGCCCAGGCGCTGATGCGCTTGACCTGCTCGTTCTGGTCGTAGGTCGACTCCGACAGCGCCTTGATCTCCTCGTTCTGGGCCTGGTTCACGAGGGTGGCGTTGACGGTCAGGATGTCGGACAGCATCTGGCGGAAGCCATCGACCCGCTCCGCCACGATCGTGCCGTGATCGGCCACGTCGCGCAGGTAGCGGCGCAGCTCCTCATCGGTCCCATATTTGTCGAACCCCGCCTGCAGCCCATCGAGCATGGCCAGCAGCGGCCGCACCGATCGCTGGAAGTCGATCACCTCGCGCGACAGCTCGTAGATGCGGCGACTGACCGCGGGATCGCCGCGGAAGACCTCGGTCTCGATCTCATCGATGTCCTTCTGCAGCCCCGCCACCACGGGCGCGTAGCCGTCGACCACGCTGTCGACGATGGCGTACAGCACGGCCTCGGGGCCGAGTCGCAGCAGGTCGGAATCGGCCTCCATGCGGCGCCGCACCGCGGCCAGGTCGGGAGTCTGGCTATGCCGGACGGTGATGACGAAGTTGGCGCCGATGAAGACGTGAATCTCGCCGAACTCGACCTCCTCGACCTCGTCGAGGTAGGTGGCGGCTCGCAGCACCACGAACAGCGTCTCGTCGTAGCGGTCGAGCTTCGGCCGCTGGTGCGCCACGATGGCGTCCTCCAGCGCGACCTCGTGCAGTCCGAACTCCTCCGCCACGGCGTGGAGCTGGCCCTCGTCGGGCCGGAACAGGCCGATCCAGGCCATGGTGCCTGGTTGCTCGCGGAGCTGACTGGCGGCCTGGGCGACGGTCGGCGGGCTCTCGACCCGCACTCCGTCGCGGTAGATGGCCGCGTCGACCACGCTCTGCTCGACCGGTGGCTGGTCCGGTGTCAGGTCCGGCTCCATGGTGTGTTCCGGGGCCACCGCATGGGGTTCTTGTCGCGTGCCGCGGCGCAGGCGGGGGGTCGGGAGGTGGATTCGCGGGCGGCGCTCGGTCACGGACGCGACGATACGGCATCGGGCTCCCGCGCTGGGCGCCTCCGAAGCGGCCCGTGGCGGTGTGGCGGAACTTGCACAGCTAGATGAGGAGGGCGAGAGCACCGAACGCCAGACCCAGCGCCGCGGCCTGAGCCGCGAGCAGCAACGCGACCTGGCGACCTGGTCTTCCGTCCGAGGTTACGACGAAGAGAAGAATGATCGGTAGCTGCCCGGCGACCAGCAGTTGGAAGAGATGAGCGGCGGTCCCCTCGTCAGGCAGGTCCCTGTCCCAACCGGTCGCCGCCGCGACCACCACCAGCAGCAGCGCGGCGACCGACATCAAGATCGGGACGATCGAGGCGACGCTGTTGATCCGCTGCCGATCCATTGCTCGCCATCCCTCGCCGGATGTGCCCGTTCGTAGGGTCAGTATGCGATGGGGGTGGTCACGACGCGCGCTTGCCGGCCGCATGGTGGCACCTCGGCCGTCGGCGGCGTCTGCACCCTGCCGCCCGAGGCTTGACGGGTCGTCCGCGGTGCCCGACCATCGGGCCATTCAGATCTGGAGGAGGGGTTTCGTGCGCCGACGGTTTCGTCGCGGGGCGGCATTCGCCGCTGCTGCACTGCTCCTGGTGATGGCGGCCAGCCTGGTGCTGGGCAAGGGCGTCCTGCTCGACGGCAAGCTGCGGCTGGGCGACGAGCTCAACATTCCCGCCGACGAAACGGTCGACGGCGACCTGTACCTGCTCGGCGGCCGCGCCAGGATGGCGGGCACGGTCAACGGTGACCTGACGGTCCTCAGCGGTCAGATCGCCATCGATGGCAACGTGACCGGCGACGTGCTGGCAGCCGGCGGCGACGTCACAATCAACGGGAAGGGCGACGGCGACGTGCGCGTTGCGGGCGGACAGGTGAACGTCTCAGGCTCGGTCGGCCAAGACGCGGCCGTGCTGGGTGGCCAGGTGACGGTGCACGGTAGTGGCAGCATCGGCGGCGACTTGATCGTGGCCGGGGGCCAGGTGACCATGGCCGGCAAGGTGGCCGGCAGCGTCGAGGGCAGCGCGGGCCAGTACAGCGGTACTGGCAGCGTGGCCGGCACGGAGCATGTCGTCATCCAGCGGAGTCAGCCTGGACCGACGGTTGGCGGCAGCACCGCGCTCGACGCGCTCCGCCAGTTCGTGGTGGTGGTGCTGGCCGGCGCGATGCTGCTCTGGGGCTTCCCACGCGGCGTGTCCGCGGCCGAGGTCGTGCTGCGCAAGCGGCCGCTGCTGGCGATCGGCGCAGGCCTGCTGGCGTGCGCGGCCTTCATCGCGTACGTGATCGTGGCGTTCATCGCCATGATTCTGCTGGCGCTGCTCTTCGGGCTGCTCCAGCTCGGATCGTTGGTAGCCATCGAGATCATCTCCGCGCTCATGTCGATCGGCTTCGTCACCTTCGCCTTCGTGCTCACCGTCGTCTTCGTTGCCGATGCCCTGGTCGGCCTCGCGCTCGCGCGCATGGCCGTGAAGATGGGCCTCTCCAGCCGATGGCGCGAGCTGGCCCGCCTGGCGGCCGGCGCCGCGGTCGTCGTGATCCTTACTACTATCCCGGTGGTTGGCGGCTGGGTGAAGTTGATCGTGATCCTGCTGGGCCTCGGCGCGCTGGCCGTGGCATGGTGGGAGTCATGGCGTGCCGGGCGAAAGGCGAGACACGAGGTCGTAACGGGGGTGCTGCATGCCTGACCGCGAGCCTGTTTCGGCAACCAACCTTGACCGCTACGGCGACGAGGCTCTGCCCTGGAGCCGTGCTCGCGAGGCGCTCCTCGATCCGCCGGAGATGGCCACCTGGTTCCTCTCCACCATCCGGCCTGATGGCAAGCCGCATGCGGCCGGCGTCGGCGCCGGCTGGCATGAGGGCGACATCTATTTCACCGCAGGGGCCGGTACGCGCAAGGCGCGGAACCTGGCCCGCAGTCCTGAGTGCGTCATCGCGGTCGCGTTGAAGGGCCTCGACCTGGTGCTGGAGGGACGCGCCGAGCGCGTCGAGGACGCGGGGCTGGTGAAGGAGGTCATCGAGCGGGAGTTCGCTCCCGGCTGGCCGGCCCAGGTCGAAGGCACCCAGATCGTGGGGCCGTACAGCGCCCCGAGTGCCGGTCCCCCGCCGTGGGACATGTATCGGTTCCGGTTCGACACCGTGTTCGGAGTCGCCACAAAGGAGCCCAATGGGGCGACTCGCTGGCGCTTCGACTGAGTCCTACGCCTCGGCCGGCGACGGCTCGACGTTCGGAGCGGTGACCTCGGCGCCCATCCGGTTGCTCGGTAGCCCGATCAGCACCAGCCCCGCGGCGACTAGTGCGGTGACGATACCCACTACGAAGGTGGCCGCCGTGGCGATCGAGAAGGCCGCGTGGATGCCCTGCACAATCCCGGGGACGAACGGCTCGATCTGGGCGCGAACATCCGGTGGCAGCGATGCCAGAATGCGCGCACCCAGGTCCCCCACCCCGGACAGGTTCTGGAGGGTCGAGCTGCCGCCAGCGGCGAATCCGCCGGCCACTTCCGCCGGGACGCCGGCGGCGATGATCTGCGGACCGGTCTCCTCCAGCAGTCGCGAGCCGAAGATGGTGCCAGTGATCGCCAGGCCCACCGTGCCGCCCACCTGCTGGAACAGCGTGAGGCTGCTGGTGGCGGTGCCCAGCTCGTTCATCGGCACGTTGTTCTGCACGGCGAGCGTGAAGACGGCGAAGGCCGGACCGATCCCCAGGCCGGTGAGCCCCATCCACAGCCAGACGAGTGGGCCGGGGGTATCGGCCCGTAGGTGGGTCAGCAGGAAGAGGCCGACCGCCAGCACCATCAGCGCGCTGACGATGAGCGCCTTGTAGCGCCCAGTGCGCGCGACAAGCTGGCCGGACACGATCGCCGACACGATCAGCCCGCCGAGCAGCGGCAGGATCTGGTAGCCCGATTCGGTGGCGGAGCTGCCCTGCACGACCTGGTACCAGCGCGGCATGAACACGATCGCCGCGAAGAAGCCCATCATCGCGAAGAACATGGCGAACACGCTGGCGCTGAAGGCGCGGATGCGGAACAGGCCGAGCGGCAGGATCGGCTCCTTGGCGCGCGACTCGACGAGGACGAAGACCGCTGCCAGCCCCAGGCCCAGGGCGATCAGGCCGCCCACCTGGGGATCGGTCCATTCGCCGAACTGCTTGTTGGTGAGGCCGATGAGGAACGGCACCAGAGCAGCGATGAAGACCGATGCGCCCAGGTAGTCGATGCTCCGCTCGAGGCCGCTCTCGATCCGGGTCGGCAGCGTCCGCCAGATGACGACCAGCACCACCACGCCCAGCGGCAGGTTGACGAGGAAGATCCAATGCCAGCCGACGGTATCGGTCAGGATGCCG
>JBBQGI010000032.1:0-14266 GCA_038322875.1 Candidatus Limnocylindria bacterium
CGCGGAGCCGATGCAGGCGCGCGCCGATCGAGGGCAGCAGCTCCACCTCGATCGGTCCATCCGCCAGCGTCACGAGCTCGAGCGCCTGTCGCGGGCCGGTCATCCGGCCACGGTCATGACGCGGTCCGGTCGCAGGAGGAACGGCGGGAGCACGGCCGGCAGGTTCGAGAGCGGCAGCACGTCCGGGTGCAGGTCGATGCCGAGCAAATCGCGCATGAAGGCACGGCGTTGCTCGACGCGATCGCAGAGCTCGGGGAATGTCCCGGCGAGGGCGTCGCGCAGGGTTCGGTCGGCGAGCGCGATGCCGTCCTCGACGTTGGTCGTGAAGTAGGGGCCACCGGTGGCGGGAATGATGTCGACCTGCAGCACCATCCCCGACCGCAGCTCGACGCGGCTGCCCGGCGCGATCGGGGAGTTGACCCACTCGTCGAGGTGCAGCTGATGCCCCGGGTTGAGGAAGATGCCGAAGAACGGATCGCCGAGGCGACGGTCGATGATCTCCTGCAGTTCCCCGCCGCTGACTCCGATCCGCAGGGCGCGATACCACTCGGCGACCGCCTCGAAGTACGGCCCCACCAGGCGCTCTACGTAGTCGCCGATCTCGACCGGCAGTTGGGACGCGTCTTCCACCACGAATCCAGCGCGACAATTGAGCGCGCCCCAGATCCCGAATGCGACGGTCAACGGGTCGCCGCGCTCGATCATGCGATCTCCGGGGCTGAGCAGGCCGAATCGCGCTCGCGGACCCGCGGTCAGCATGAGATGACACGAGAGCGGTGCCCCGCTCCACTCGAGGAGGCGGACCGCCTCCCGCTCACGCATTCCCGGCCGCAGCCCCTCGAGCAGGCGCCGGACCCCCGACGAGGTTTCGCCGGAGGCGTGTTCGAACGCTGCGATTTGCTCGGGCTCGTTGATGACCCGCAGGCCGTCGGCGGCACCGATGAGCAGGTCGGTCGCGTTGCCGACCACGCCGTCCGGCCCGACCAAGTCACGCAGCGCATCGACCAGATAGGCCGGCGCGTCGATCCACGACGCGGTCGAGTAGGTCTTCCAGCCGATGACACCGACGCGTGCTCCGCGGCCGATGCCGGCCTCGGCGAGGAGATCGGCCAGCGGCGCGGATCGGTCACGCGGCTGGCTTGGCAGGCTCAGCTCCTGGAAGAGGATGGCGTCGACGGGGAGGGGAGCGTTCCGAGCGAGCCCGATGCACTCGTTGCCGGCCAGCAGGACCGGGCGACCGGTCTCGCCGACGATGAGGACCGCCTCTTCGAAGCGCGGATCAAAGCCGGTGAGCCAGGCCAGGTTCGCGCTGTGCTCCCGATCGGCATACACGACGAGTCGGTCGTGGCCCCTCGCGGCGGCCCGCTCGCGGAGCCGCTCGAGCCGGGCACGGTAGATCGCCGCCTGAGGCTCCGGCGCGACCTCCGACCGCGAAATGACGGGCAGCTCGACGGAGGCGAGCCTCGCTGATCCTTTCATTCCCCCGGCCTCCAGAGCTGGATCGCGGCCTCGCCGCGTTTGAGCGTGCCGAACTGGTCGGCATCCATTCTCAGCCATGAGCCCTCCTCGCCATCGGGCCAGACCACGCGCACCTCGGCGCCGGTGGCGGGGCCAAGTCCGACATGGAGCCAGCCGAGCTCGCCGCTGATGTGCCCGCCGCCGATGGTCATCTCGTGCCGCACCGTGCTGCCACCGCTGCGCACGTCGACCCACGCTCCGATCGCATTCCGGTTCGGACCCGACTGCTCGATGTCGAGCATGAGCCAGTGGCCCATTGCGGCCGGAGCGCCGGCGGAGCCCGAGCCGACATTGCGCCACAGAACCGCGTCGCTGCCGTAGTTCACCTCGATGAGGTCGAGCAGCCCGTCGAGGTTGAGATCGGCCACAGCGGCCCCGCGACCGCGCTCGAACCGCACGATGCCGGCCCTGTCGGCGGCCTCCGCGAAGGTCCCATCGGGCTGGCGCAGGAACAGGTCGCCTGCGTCGCGTGCGGCGTAGTCGGCCTGCGCGCCGACGTTTCCCTTCGAGACGTACAGATCCGTGAAACCGTCGTTGTTGACATCGGCGAACTCGGGATGCCACGCCGTCGACGGCAGGCTCGTGTCGCCGGCAAACGGCCGAGTCGAGGTCACGCCGTAGTGCAGCGCGATGTCGCGGAAGGCGGGCTGGTTCGGCCCCGTGCTGAGGGTCTGGAGCTTGTTGTCGCCCTGGCTGGTCAGGTACACCTCGGGCAGCCCATCCCCGGTCAGGTCCTGGCTGGCAATCCCCATCCCCCAGACCTTGACCGATGCCCACCCATCGGTGGCCGTGTAGCGGGTTGGCGGCTGGGCAGGCGTCACGCGCCACAGCTGCTCCGAGCCACCGCTGTAGTACTGGCGGTCGTTCGACACTCGGAGGTCGCGTCGCCCCGAGCCGTCCCAGGAACTGAAGAGCATCGAGAGAGCGCAGTAGCCGGGGGCAAGCGGAGTTCGCGACCCGTATGCGGAGCCGTCCGCGGTGGGGCGCAGGAGCGTGCCCTCGTCGCAGGTTAAGGTCGCCTCCCCGCGGTCGTCGAGCTTGAGATAGCGCCCGATGGCCAGTGTCGGCAAAGAGGCAGCGCCCTCCCACGTCGCGCTGAAGGCGGTCGCAAAGCCCTCGATTCCCGTGAAACCGAGCGTCTGACTCGCCGCCTCAAAGGTGCAGTCGCCATGCCCCCGCAGAAGCAGGCTATCCCCGATCCGCAGGATGGCCAGGTCGACGAAGCCGTCTCCATCGAGGTCGAGCGGGTACGCGCCGTTCACGTTTGTCAGGTCGGTTGTCGCCGAGGGGACGCGCGCAAAGGCCAGCGACCCGCCGACCGCGGACCGATTGCGGTACAGCGCAGCGGGCCGCTCGCCGCCGGCGAAGTAGAGGTCCGGCAGGCGATCGCCATCGCAGTCGAAGACGGCAACGCCGCCGCCGACTTGATACAACTCGGGGCCGTCGAAGCGCTGGGAGACGCCGGAGCCGGCCGTGTCATCCACGTAGAACGGGGCGACCGCAGTCTCAACCGCCGGTCGGAGCAGGACCATGCCCGTGCCGGCCGCAATCGCCGAGATCGCGACCAGGGCGGCGAGCATTCCGATCCGCCGGCCCGTCACGACCCGGCGATCACGACGCCCGCGGGTCGCCGGCGCCGGAGCCGAACAGGCGCTCGATCACCCGCAGGTTCGCCACGGCGTCTTGCGGCGGTACCGGTGTCGGACCGCCATCGAGGACCGCCGCGGCGAAGGCGGTCGCCTCCACCGCGTATGGATCGGCAGTCGCGAACGTGATCGTCTCCGTCGCGGGATCGGTCGGTGGCTCGCCCCCGTGGGTGACGAAGATCTGGGTCGGCCGGTCCGGCGGGATATTGAACGGGATCCCGATCGAGATCCGCCCATCGCTCCCGTACACGTGGACCCGCTGATCGTCCTCCGCTCGCGTTGAGCAGGTGAAGGTGCCGATGCCGTCGGCAAACTCGAGCACGCCGCTCGTCAGGATGTCGACCCCGCTCGTCGGATCGCGGAGGATCGAGCCTTTCACGCTGGTCGGCTCAGCCCCGAACAGCATGCGCGACAGGTTCACGCTGTAGCAGCCGATGTCGAAGAGGGCCCCACCACCGAAGGCTTGGATGTTGCGGATGTTGGCCGGATCGTCGTTGAAGTACGAGAACCAGCTCTGCACCGCGGTCAGCCTGCCGATCCGCCCCGACGCGACGAGCTCGCGAACGGCGACCCAGGATGGATGGAGGCGGTACATGAACGCCTCCATCAGGCGCACACCCGCGGCGTCCGCCGCCGCGATCATCCGCTCGGCATCCGCAGCGGTGAGGGCCAACGGCTTCTCGCAGAGCACATGCTTTCCGGCCCGTGCCGCGGCGATCGCCCATTCGGCATGCAGGTGGTTCGGGAGGGGGATGTAGACCGCATCAACGTCGGGGTCGGCGAGGAGAGCTGCGTAGGAGCCGTGCGCCGTCGGGATGTCCGCCTCCCGAGCGATCTGGGCGGCGCGGGATGCGTCGCGTGAGGCGATCGCCACGATGCGACAGCGATCGGCGCGCTGGATGCCGGGAATCACATTCTGCCGAGCAATGCCGGCCGTCGACAGGATGCCCCATCGGAGCTCCGCCATCCCGCTCAGCCCCAGGAGGTCTCGGTCATCGGCCGGAAGGCGATCTCGAGGATCCTATGGTTCCGTGGGCGGGTGAGGACGAAGAAGACGGCCTCGGCGACATCCTGGGGGGACATCATCCCGGCCAGCTGCGGCATCACGGGGGTTCGGCCATGGCCCATCGCAAAGTCGGTCGCCACGCCACCGGGGCAGACGCTCGTGCAGCGCACGCCGCGCTCGCGCAGCTCGTGATCGAGCGCGCTGGTCATCCCTACCTGTGCGAACTTTGACGCGCAGTAGGCGACCTCGTACGGCAGTCCGCGCCGGCCCGCCTCGCTTGCGATCGTGACAATATCGGCGGCCTCGCTCTTGAGCAGCTCAGGCAGCGCCGCTCGGACCGCGTAGAGCGCCCCCTTGACGTTGACGTCGATCATCTCCTCGAGGTCGGCGGCTGGAAGATCGAGGAACGGCCCGTACGCCCCAACCCCGGCGTTGACGACGAGGATGTCCAACCGCCCGAAGCGGGCCACCGTCGCGGCCACCACCGCCTCGAGCGCGGCGGGATCCCGCACGTCGCAGGCCTGCGCCAAGGCGCCGTCGATGCCGGGATTGTCCCCGCTACGCGACGCGATCGCGACCTGCGCCCCCGCTTGGGCCACCGATCGGGCGGTGGCCGCCCCGATACCGCGACTGGCCCCCGTGATCAGGGCTACCTTTCCTTGCAGCGGGCTCATGGCGCGGCTCCTCAGATGGCGGGCGGATCGGGTTGACGCGAAATGCAGGTTGAGAAAGGATCCCTCACGCGGATCGAGGCTGAGGATCACGGGAGATCCGGCTTGACAATGCTGCCCTCGGTGGACGAGCCTAGCACAGGCATCCCGCCATTCCGGGCGCGGCATGCGTGTGCTCTCTAGGTGCGCGCGGGACCGTGATGACGGCGGTCTGGCTATCTGGCGTGGCAACACGATTTGCCCGACATGCAGTCGAGGAGGGTGTAGCCTACGGACTCATTGCGTCAGGTTGACACCCCGGCCACTCAGTGGCTGCTCATGAGGAGAAGGACCAACTATGTCGATTCGTAGATTGGCGGTATTGACCGCCGCCGCAGCGGTGACTCTCGCCGCATGCACCAGCTCCTCGCCTGGGGCGAGCGTCGGCGGGAGTGCCGGCGCGAGCGCCGGAGCGGGCTGCACCGTCGCCGTGTCCTGGAACAACTTCCAGCAGCCGCGCTGGGCGGCCCACGACGAGCCGAACCTCAAGAAGACCGTCGAGGACGGAGGCGGCACGTACATCAGCGCCGATGCGAACCTGAGCAGCGAGCAGCAGCTGACCGACGTCGATACGCTGATCTCGCAGGGAGCGGACGTACTGGTCCTCCTCGCGCAGGACAACACGGCCATCCTGCCAGCCCTTCAGAAGGCGAAGGATGCGAACATCCCGGTCATCGCCTATGACCGCCTGATCGAGGATGCGAGCATCCTCTACCTGACCTTCGACAACGTCCTGGTGGGCAAGGCGGAAGCTGCGGCCATCCTGAGCGAAGTGCCGACCGGCAACTATGTCCTCATCAAGGGCGACCCCGGCGACCCGAACGCCTCGACGTTCCTGCCGCAGGGCTGGGATGACGCCGGTCTGGCGGACAAGGTCGCATCCGGCGACATCGTCCTCCTGAACGGCCCCGACGGCACCTTCACCGAAGCCTGGAAGACCGAAAAGGCCCAGGCCAACATGGAGGCCATCATCGACAAGGCCGTTGCCGACGGCACACCGATCGACGCGATCCTCGCTGAGAACGACAGCACGGCGCTCGGCGTCGTGGCAGCGCTAACCGCGAAGAGCTACGGCTTCCCGCCCCTGAGCGGCCAGGACGGCGATCCCGCCAACCTGAACAACGTCGCGCTGGGCAAGCAGTTCGTTGACGTCTTCAAGAACGCCAACGAACTCGGCAAGGCCGCAGGCGCCGCAGCGCTTGCACTGTGCAGCGGCACAGCGATGGCCGACCTGAAGCTTCCTGACGGCCTGCTCGACACCACCGTCGCACCGGCGGCGGGTCTCTCGGCCCAGGACTTCACCACCCCGAACGGGACCACGGTCAAGTCCTTCATCCTGCAGCCGACGCCGCTGACGGCGGCGACCCTGCAGGTGGCGGTCGACGCCGAGCAGATCTCGAAGGCGGACCTCTGCGCTGGAGTGGACGCCGCCACGGGCCCTGAGGCATGCAAGTAGCGGTCATCAACCGCTGAGCTCGTGATCACGACCTGCGCCCCTGGGACCGCCCGGGGGCGCAGGTCACTCCATCGCTAGAGGGTCAGGAGGGCATCCCGACGAACGTGGCCGAGGCGACACCCGTGCCGAGTGAGGTCAAGCCCCCCACTCGCACCTCGCTCCGAAGTCTGTTGGCGCAGACCGAGATCGATCTTCGACTATTCGGCATGCTGGTCGCCCTCGCGGTGATCCTGCTCACCTTCAATGTCCTGAACGACGGCAAGTTCTTCCAGCCCACGAACATGGTCACCCTCGCCGTCCAGGCGACCGGCGTGGCCATCATCGCCACGGGGATGGTCCTGGTCATCGTGTCGCGGAACATCGACCTGTCGGTCGGGTCGGTGGTCGGCATCATCGCCATGAGCTACGCCCTGCTCATGACCGACTGGCTCCCCCACTTCCTCGGGATGGGCGTCGACTTCCCGTTCCGGTGGGTCATCGCCTTGGGCCTTGGCCTGGGTCTTGGAGCAGCCATCGGCGCCCTGCAGGGATTCATCATCGCCTACGTTGGCGTGCCCTCCTTCATCGTGACCCTCGGGGGGCTGCTCTCGATCCGTGGCGTGGTCTGGTACCTCTCGCACGGCGCTGCCGTGTCCGGCCTGGACGACAGCTTCCAGCTCATCGGCGGGGGTGCGGAGGGATCCATCGGCGGCACCGCAACCTGGATCCTGGCCGGCTTCGCATGCCTGCCGATCATCGGGTTGCTCATCAGCGGCCGGCGTCAGCGCCACCGATACGGATTCCCGGTCCGGCCCGTCTGGGCCGAGGTACTGCTCGGAGTCATCGGATGCGGCGCCGTGCTGGGTTTGGCCGCCTTCGCCAACGCTAACTTCTGGCCCGCAGGCCTCGCCAAGAGGTATGCCGCCGAACATGGCCTGCCGATCCCGGCCGATGGCCTCCACATCTCAACCGGTTTCCCCTTCCCGATCATCCTGCTCATCGGGGTGACCCTCGTCATGACCGGGATTGCCACCCGGCGGCGATTCGGTCGTTACGTGTACGCGTACGGCGGCAATCCCGATGCCGCCGAACTGGCCGGCATCAACACGCGCGCGACGATCCTCAAGACATATGTCCTGATGGGCGTGCTGTGCGCGATCGCCGCCGCGATTGCATCCGCCAGGCTGAACGGCGCGACCCTGGACGTTGGCTCCGGCTACGAGCTGTACGTGATCGCCGCTGCCGTCGTCGGCGGCACCTCGTTCGCCGGCGGAATCGGCACGATCCCCGGTGCCGTGCTGGGCGCCTTCGTCATGCAGTCGCTTGCCTACGGGTTGAGCTTCTCGGGCGTCAACTCACCGGGCCAGAATGTCGTGGCCGGGGTCGTGCTGATCCTCGCGGTGGGCTTCGACACCTTCAACCGTCGACGCGGTTCCTGACCGGCCAGGAGGTAGATCCGTGACCGTCGCGCAGTCCACCCCGCTCGTCGAGATGCGCAACATCAACGTGTCGTTCGGTGGGGTCCACGCCGTCCGAGATGTGACGATCGACCTGCACGCCGGCGAGGTGATCGGCCTCGTCGGCGGCAATGGGGCAGGCAAGTCCACCCTGATGCGCGTCCTCTCGGGTGCGCGGACGGCCGACTCGGGCGAGATCGTGGTAGACGGTGCGAAGGTGGCGATCACGAACCCGAGGGACGCCAAGGCGCTGAAGATCGAGACGATCTATCAGACCCTGGCCCTGGCCGACAACGTGGACGCCACCGCGAACCTGTTCCTGGGCCGTGAGCTGACCGCCTTTGGCATGCTCGATGACTCGGCGATGGAGGACGCAACGAGGAAGGTGATGGGGCGCCTGAACCCGAACTTCACCCGTTTCAAGTTGGCGGTCCGATCCCTGTCTGGCGGCCAGCGTCAGGCGGTCGCCATCTGCCGAGCGGTGCACTTCAATGCTCGGATCCTGATCATGGACGAACCCACCGCGGCCCTGGGGCCGGCGGAGACAGCGCAGGTTCGTGACCTCATCCGGCAACTGCAACGGGAGGGCATCGGGATCTTCCTCATCAGCCACGACATCCATGACGTCTACGATCTCTCCGACCGAATCAGCGTCATGTACCACGGTCGCCTGGTGGGGACCGTGAAGAAGGGCGATGTCACGTCGGATGACATCCTCGCGATGATCATCATGGGCAAGGCCCCCGAAGAGCTCACCGAGCGCGACCTGGCGGAATTGCACCAGTAGGCTGGATATCCCGGGACCTGAGCCGCGAGGTTGCCTCTGCTATCTCCGATGGAAGACCGGCGCCAGCGCCGGATACAGCTCCCGATACGTGGCGTAGGCACCCTCATAGACCGAGCGGTTGGCTCCGGGCTCGGCAACGGGGCTGGTTCGCACGAGAGATGCAGCTGCTGCGGGAACGTCCCCGAACCAGCCGACTCCGACCGCCGCCACGATCGCCGCGCCGAACGACGCCCCCTCGGTGGTAGAGGTCGTGACGAGCTCGGCGTGGAGAACGTCGGCCAGGATCTGGCGCCAAGTCTCGCTCGCCAGTCCCCCACCTGATGCTCGGATCTGTCGTGGCTGGGCTATCCCGGCACTGATCATCAGGTCGAGCCCATCGTGCAGGCCGAACGCCACGCCTTCCAACACTGCGCGAGCCAGGTGCCGGCGATCGTGCTGCAACGAGAGCCCCACGAATGCGCCCCGAGCCAGTGGATCCGGATGCGGACTCCGCTCGCCGGATAGGTACGGAAGGAAAAAAAGGCCGTTTGCCGCCGCTTCGACATGACCCGCCGAAGCGGCCAGGTCCCCGAAATCCTCGCCGGGCGCGAGCGCGTCCCGGAACCAGCGCAGGCTGCCCGCGGCCGAGAGCATCACGGACATCAGGTGCCAGCGACCCGGGACGGCGTGACAAAAGGCATGCACCCGGCCTTGCGGCTCATGCAACGGTTGGCTGGTGGCAGCGAAGATGACGCCGGAGGTCCCCAGCGAGAGCGCGACCGTTCCCTCGGAGACCGCGCCGACGCCCACCCCGTTGGCAGCCTGGTCGCCGCCCCCCGCCACGACAGGCGTGCCGCGGACCAGGCCGGTCGCCGCTGCCGCCTCTGCCGAGACGGTGCCGGTGATCTCCGGCCCCTCGAATGTCGGTGGGAACCACGCGGGGTCGAGGTCCAGGCCTGCGAGCAGCTCCGCTGACCAGGTCCGGGCGGCGAGATCGAAGAGGATCGTCCCGGATCCATCGGCCTTGTCGACGGCGTAGTCGCCGGTGAGTTGAAGGCGGATGTAGTCCTTTGGCAGCAGGACGTGGGCCAGCCTCGCCCACACATCGGGTTCGTGCCGACGCACCCAGAGCAGCTTCGGGGCGGTGAAACCGGTGAGCGCATCATTCCCGCTGATGGCGATCAGGCGCTCCCGACCGACCGTGGTCCGGATCTCGTCGCACTCGACGCCGGTCCGCTGATCGTTCCACAGGATCGCCGGTCGCAGGGCCGCGCCGCCACGGTCGAGGAGGACAGCGCCATGCATCTGTCCGGTGAGTCCGACGGCCTCGACATCCGCTCCGCTGGCGCTGGCAGCGGCGAGGGCCGCCGGAATCGCCGACTGGGCGGCGTCCCACCAGAGGGCTGGATCCTGCTCACTCCACAGTGGCCGGGGCATCTGGAAGCCGTACCCTGCCACCCCCATGCCGCGGACCTCGCCGGCGGGGTCGACCAGGACGGCCTTGGTGGCCGTGGTCGATACGTCGATGCCCAGGACGAGGCCCATTCGCGTCAGTCCGGCGCGCCGTCGGCGACCGCATCCACCTCCCAGATCGCGTGGTTGACTACGTTCTCGAGCATCTCCTGGTGACCCGAGCGCGGCTTCGGGTCGATCTCACCGTTCAACACGCGGCCGGCAAGCATCTCGAAGAGCGCATCGCCGGCAAGGATGGATCGCCCGAGGTCTCCAGCCCAGCCGGCGTAGCGCTCCTCGCGGTACCGCTCCAGCGTCCCGTGCTCGACCATCGCAGCCGCAGCCAGGAGCGCACGCGCGAGCGTATCGATGCCGCCGATGTGGCCGTGGAATAGGTCGGTTCGGTCCAGACTCTGGCGTCGAAGCTTCGCGTCGAAGTTGAAGCCACCGCTGCCCAACCCGCCGGCGCGCACGATCTCATAGAGCGCCAGCGCCAGTTCGTCGACGGAGTTCGGGAACTGGTCGGTATCCCACCCGTTCTGGTAGTCGCCGCGGTTGGCATCGATGCTCCCGAAGATGCCCAGCGCGATGGCGGTGGCGACCTCGTGATGGAAGCTATGGCCGGCCAGCGTGGCGTGGTTCGCCTCGATGTTGACGCGATACTCGGTCGCGAGCCCATGACGGGCCAGGAATCCCTGCACGGTGGCCACGTCGTAGTCGTATTGGTGCTTGGTCGGCTCCTGAGGCTTCGGCTCGATCAGGAGCGCCCCCTTGAAGCCGATCCGCGCCCGGTGCTCCGCGACCATGCCGAGAAACCGTCCGAATTGCTGCTCTTCCCGCACGAGGTCGGTGTTGAGGAGCGTCTCGTACCCCTCGCGCCCGCCCCACAGCACGTAGTTGGCACCGCCCAGCCGGTGCGTCGCCTCGAGCATCACCTTCACCTGGGCCGCGGCGTACGCGAACACCTCCGGATCCGGGTTGGTGGCCGCGCCGGCCGCGTAGCGCGGGTTGCTGAACAGGTTCGCGGTCCCCCACAGGAGGCGAATGCCAGTGCGCGCCATCTGCTCCTGGGCTTCGTCCAGGATTGTGGTCAGGTTGGAGGTCGACTCGGCAAAGGTGCGACCCTCCGGCGCGATGTCGCGGTCGTGGAAGCAGAAGTAGGGCACACCCAGCTTCTCGAAGAATTCGAACGCCGCGTCGAGCTTCGCCCGCGCCGCCGCCATCGGGTCGAGACGGGGGTCGAGCCAGGGACGATCGAAGGTTCCCGCACCGAAGACGTCGGATCCCGGCCAATTGAACGAATGCCAGAAGCAGACGGCGATGCGGAGGTGATCCTCCATCCGCTTGCCGAGGACCAGCCGGTCCGGGTTGTAGACCTTGTACGTGAGAGGGTCGTCCGAATGGATGCCGGCGAACGGAATTCGCCCGAGCGCCTCGGGGAAGAAGTCCTGGCTCATCGGCGAATCTCCAGGTATGGGATGCGGTTGGGCGAAGGGCGTCGAAGGTAGCACAGCCCTGGGCGCCGAGACCTCATGACCGCTCCACTTGCCGGCGCCCCTGGAGGGAGCGGATCAGGGTCACGTCATCGGCGTACTCGAGGTCGCCGCCAACCGGCAGGCCGCGGGCAATGCGCGAGACCATCGGCACATGAGCCGAGATCAGGCCGGCCAGGTACATGGCGGTCGCTTCGCCCTCCAGGTTCGGGTTGGTGGCCAGGATCACCTCTTCGATACCGCCGGCCGCGACCCGGAGCACCAGTTCGCGGGCCTTGATCTGGTCTGGACCGATGCCGTCGATCGGGCTGATAGCACCGTGCAGCACGTGATACCGGCCGCGATACTCCCCCGTCCGATCGATGGCCAGCACATCGAGCGGCTCCTCGACCACGCAGATCCGGGTCGCATCCCGCCGATCGTCCGAGCAGAACGCGCAGGGATCGACCCCGACATCGGTGATGTTGCAGCAGGTCGAGCAGTACGCGACATCCTCCTTGACCGACACTAGGGCGGCGGCGAGGTCGCGTGCCTCATGGGCCGGCGCGCGAAGCATGTGATAGGTCAGGCGCTGGGCGGTCTTGCGCCCGACGCCGGGGAGCCTGCTGAACTCCTCGATCAGGCGCGCCACCGGCGCGATGAGACCGGTCACCCGGGGCGGCTCAGCGGATGCCCGGCAGGCCGGGAATGCCCATCCCGCCAGCGAGCGAGGCCATCCGCTCGCGTTCGAGCTCCTTGCTGCGTGCGATCGCGTCGTTCACGGCGGTCATCACCAGGTCCTGGAGCATCTCCACCTCCTCGGGGTCGACCGCGGACGGATCGATCTCGACCAGGCGCACCTCCTGGGCGCCGGTGATCACCACGCGCACCGCTCCCCCGCCGGCGGTCGACTCGAGGATCGTCTCCTTCAGCTCCGCCTGCGCCTGGGCCATCTGGGTCTGCATCTGCTGCGCCATCTTGGCAATCTGGCCGATGTTCACGCGTCGACTACTCCTGATCTGTCGTTCAACGGACTTCCGGCGCGTCGACCAGCTCGCCGCCGGTGATGCGCAGTACGCCTTCCAGCAACGCCAGGCCATCGGCATCGGTTGGGTCGTTGACGATCGCCTGGGCAACCGTCAGCGGCTCGAGCTCCACGTTGCTGGCAACGCACTCGATCGCCCAGCTTCCACCGAGAACGACGCTCAGCAGCTGCTCGATCGCCGATGCGCGCGTCGCCGCCTTGGCACGCATGAAAGCCCGCTCCTCGGGGAAGGCGAGGGTCAGGCGCGCGCCGTCGACGGCGATGGGGCGGCACTCGCGCAGGAGCGGCTTGATCGCCGGAGCGGCGCGTTCGACCACGTCTCCCCAGCGTGCCCGTACCTGCCCGACCTCGCCCGGGCGGTCGCCAGGCGTCGCATCAGGTGGCAGCGCTCGAGTCGGCATTGGAGCCGGTGCCGCCGAGATGGCAGGCGCTTCGACCCTCAGGGCTGCGGCGGGGGCTTCGACCGCCTCGGAATCCGCAGACGCGGAGACCCGTGGGGCAGCGGGCTCTGAGCGCGCCGGCGTTGGCGCTCTGGCTGGGACGCCGCTCGGCACGATTGAAATCGACGCCGCGGGGGTCTCCACCGCCAGCAGCTCCATGACGAGCCTCGCCCGGCCCTCGCGGGCTCCGACCGTCGCAGCCTCGGCCAGCGTGCGCAGCATCCCCGCCAGGCGGCGGGCCAGCGGCGGATCTGACGCGGAACGCAGGAGACGGCGACGCGCCTCGCCCTCCGCCTGGGCGGCGACCTGTCCCATGTCTCGCCCCACGTCGGCCAGCGCATCGATTCGATCGAGGGCGGCCGGCGCGTCGCCGGCGAGGTAGGCATCCAGGAGCGCGACGATCTCGGCCTCGTCGGCCAGGCCGACCGCGGTGCGCACCGCGTCAGCGGTGATCCGGTCGCCTGCGTAGGCCAGCACCTGGTCGAGCAGCGACTCGGCATCGCGCATGCCGCCTTCGGCGAGCTGGGCGATCAGCTCGAGCGCCTCGGGAGCGGCCTGGGCGCCTTCGGCGGCCACGATGCGTGCCAGCTTGGCGGCGATGAGGGTCGTCGAGATACGGCGGAAGTCGAAGCGCTGGGTGCGGCTGATGACCGTCGCCGGCACCTTGTGCGTGTCGGTCGTGGCCAGGATGAAGACAACGTGCGGCGGCGGCTCCTCGACCAGCTTGAGCAGCGCATTGAAGGCGTGCGTGCTCAGCATGTGGACCTCATCGATGATGTAGACCCGCCGCCGCAGCTCGGCCGGCGCGGTGAGCGCCCGCATCACCAGGTCGCGCGCGTCCTCGACCAGGCCATGGCTGGCGGCGTCGATCTCGATGACGTCCATGGCGCGACCCTCCCGGATCGAGACACAGGCCGGACAGTGGTCGCACGGCTCACCATCGGTACCGCGCGCGGTGCAGTTGATCGCCTTGGCCAGGATGCGGGCCATCGAGGTCTTGCCGGTGCCGCGCGGTCCCACGAACAGGGAGGCGTGGGCGATCTTGTCGGTGGCGACCGCGTTCCGCAGGGTGGTGACGATGGGGTCCTGCCCAATCAGCTCCTCGAAGCGCTGGGAGCGCCATCGGCGGTAGATGGCGGACGGCTCGAGAGATGCGGCGGCTGTGGGTTCGACCATGGCTCCTTACCGTACACCGAACCGCGATCCGGTCGCGGGCGCACCAGAGCAGATGAAGTGGCCGTGCACCCGGCGTCGATCGACCGCACTCGCACACGCGTCCATCGACCGGCTCCAGCCAGGTCGCCCCACGGCACCCGAAG
>JBBQGI010000033.1:0-14085 GCA_038322875.1 Candidatus Limnocylindria bacterium
CGAGCCCGAGACCTTCCGCAAGCTGGTGGCGATGCTCGCCGACCGTCGCAAGGAGCGCGAGTCGTTCATCAACAAGAGCATCGGCATCCTGCGCAAGGAGCTTGCCAAGGTCGGCATCGAAGCGGAGCTGAGCGGACGCCCCAAGCACCTGTACAGCATCTACAAGAAGATGGAACGCAAGGGCGCCGAGTTCAGCGAGATCTACGACCTGCACGCCGTTCGAGTGATCGTTGACGAGGTGAAGGATACCTACGCCGCGCTCGGGGTGGTGCACAGCATCTGGCGACCGATCCCGGGGCAGTTTGACGACTACATCGCCATGCCCAAGGCGAACCTGTACCAGAGCCTGCATACCGCGGTGATCGGGCCGGACGCCAAGCCGCTCGAGGTCCAGATCCGCACGCGCTCCATGCACGAGGTGGCCGAGGCGGGGATCGCGGCGCATTGGCGCTATAAGGAGGGCTCGCGCGGCGATCGCCGTTATGACGAGAAGCTGGCCTGGGTGCGGCAGCTGATCGAATGGCAGCGCGAGGTGGCCGACGCCACCGAGTTCGTGGAGGGGCTCAAGCTCGACCTCTTCCAGGACCAGGTCTTCGTCTTCACCCCCAAGGGCGACGTCAAGGACCTGCCCTCGGGCGCGACGCCGCTCGACTTCGCCTACCGGATCCATACCGATGTGGGGCACCGCACCATCGGCTCCAAGGTCAATAACCGATTGGTGCCGCTCGACTACCACCTGCACAACGGCGACATCGTCGAGATCATCACCACCAAGGCCGCGCATGGCCCATCGCGCGACTGGATGAACATCGTGCGCACCAACCAGGCCCGCGAGAAGATCCGCGCCTGGTTCAAGCACCAGCAGCGCGACGAGAACATCGCCCAGGGAAAGGAGATCCTGGACCGCGAGCTGCGCCGTCTGGCGCACGAGACGCTGGTCACCATCGATGCCGACAAGCTCCTTGAGCTGGCCTCGCAGGCGCACTACAAGGAGCTCGACGACTTCTACGCGGCGATCGGCTACGGGGCGGTGAGCCCGGCCAGCGTGGTCGGCAAACTGGAGATCCACGACGACGCCGCCATCACGCTGCCCGAGGTGGCGCCGCCATCGGCTCAGCCGTCGGCCGGCGGGATCCGGGTCAAGGGCGTGGGCGATCTGCTGGTGCGCTTTGCCAAGTGCTGCTCTCCGATCCCTGGCGACCCGATCACCGGGTACGTGACCCGTGGCCGTGGCGTGACCGTGCACCGCGCCAACTGCAAGTCGGTCCTCTCAGAGAAGGACATCGAGCGCCTCATCCACGTCGACTGGGAGTCGGCGGACATGCAGACCTACCCGATCACCGTGCGGATCCTGGCGGTCGACCGACCCGGGCTGCTCAACGAGATCACGACCGTGGTGGCGGAGGACAAGGTGAACATCGTGGCCGCCTCGATCGGAACGCATCCCGAGGGGACGGCCACGATCAGCGCCACGCTCAAGGTGACGTCGCTGCAGCAGCTTTCCAAGGTGCTGACGCGGATCGAGCGCCTGCGCGACGTGACCAGCGTCACCCGGGAGGCGCGCTAGCCACCTCCGCATCCTTTGGTGCGGGCAGGGGTCGGATCAACAGCAGCGGCACCATGGCCAGCGCCGTGGCCAGCAGGGTGAGGGCGATCCAGATCTCGGCGGTGCGGTTGACAAGGATCGGCCTGAGCTGATCGGGGATCGTGAACTCCGTGGTCGTGACCAGGGCGTAGAGCAGCGTCAGCGTGAAGGCCGTGGCGGTGAGCAGCGCCGCGACCAGCACGCGCCAGTTCAACGCAGCAAGCGGGGCGAGGAGCGCCATCGCCGGGAACAGGTACCGCTCGTGGATCCTGGTCGGGAGCAGGTAGAAGGCGAGGATCAGGAAGAGCCCCACCCCAAGGATCGTCTGCAGGTCCTGGCGCCGCCGCAGCGGGATCAGCGCGGCGACGAGCCCGATCAGGAGCAGGCCGCCGCCGATCAGCGCATACGGCGCATCGGGCACCTTATAGCCGACCAGGAGCCCCCACAGGTTCGGCGCGTTGGCCGAGGTCATCGGCTTGTCGCCGGCGATCGACACCGCTCGGCCGACGAAGCTGATCGGGTCCAGGCGCAGAGGGATAGCCACCACCAGGTACGCCACGGTGCCGCCAACCGTGGCCCGTACCACGGGCCGCAGCGTTGCCGAAGTGCGCCAGGCGGTGAATGCCACGATCCCCACCGGCAGCGCGACCAATCCGTACTGTGGCTTCATCATCGCGGCCAGCAGGGTCAGCGCGCCGGCGAGGCCGAATCGGCCGCGCGCGACAGCGAGGAGAGCTCCGAGGTAAGCGAGCGTGCCGGCAGCGTCGACCTGTCCCCAGACCGGCCCAGCCAGGATCACGGCGGGGTTCAGCAGGTAGAAGGCCGGGGCGATGAGGCTCCGCACGCTGCCGACGAGCTCTCGTGCCGCGGTGTATACGACGATCCCAATGACGAGGTCGAAGGGGATCGAGAGGCCCTTGATCGCTCGCCCCAGGTCGGCCCCGTCGAAGAGGAGGCCGAGCGGCCAGTAGGCGTACAGGAGGGCTGGGTAGACGGAACCATCGTGCTGGAAGAAGCCCCACGGTCCATGCGCGGCCATGTTCTCCGCCCACCGCGACTGGACCACCGAATCGCCGTAGTGACCCGGGGCGTCGAGCGCAACCAGGCGGATGACGAGGCCGATCAGCAACAGCGCACCCAGGGTGAGCGGCACTGCCCACCGCCTGAGGCCAGGGGAGCCTGTCACGTGCGCAGCGTACCCTGCCGCGCGGGTAGACTCGCGCCATGCCCCGCTCGATCGCCGCGCCCCGCGGCACGCGCGACCTGCTCCCCGAGGATGGGGCCGCCTGGAGCCGAATCGAGGGCGTGGCCCGCGACCTGAGCGCACGCTACGCGCTCGATCGCATCGAGACGCCCCTCTTCGAGCGGACGGAGCTCTTCAGCCGCGGCCTGGGCGAGTCGTCCGACGCGGTCGAGAAGGAGATGTTCCGCGTCAGCGGGGCGGCCGGCAGCGACGAGGAGCGGGCAGAGTGGGCGCTGCGACCCGAGCCGACCGCCGGCATCGTGCGGGCGTACCTGGAGCACGGCCTGCACGTCCGCCCAGGCCCGCAGCGCCTGTGGATGATCGGCCCCATGTTCCGCTACGACCGCCCGCAGGCGGGTCGCTTCCGGCAATTCGTGCAATGGGACGTCGAGGTGATCGGCGATCCCGGACCGATGGTCGACGCCGAGATCATCGAGCTCGGCCACCGCTTCTATGCGGAAGCGGGTGTGCACGACGTGGTCGCCTACGTCAACTCGATCGGGGATTCGGTCTGCCGTCCCGGCTACCGCGCGGCACTGATCGCGTACTTCAGCGCCCACCTCGATCGCCTCTCGGCCGACTCCCGCCGCAGGCTCGAGGTGAATCCACTTCGCGTCCTGGACGATCGGGAGCTCGATCCAGAGCTGGCCGCCGGTGCCCCCCGCGCCCTCGACCACCTGTGCGATGCCTGCCGCCTCCACTTCCACGCCGTGCGTGCGTTGCTCGATTCGCTCGGCATCCGCTACGAGGTCGACCATCGGTTGGTGCGCGGGCTCGACTACTACACCCGGACCACGTTCGAGTTCTACGTGGCCAGCCGGCGCGGACAGCAGCAGGCCCTGGGTGGCGGTGGCCGCTACGACGGGCTGGCAGAGCTGCTCGGCGGCCCGTCCACGCCGGGCATCGGCTTCGGCATCGGGATCGACCGGACGGTGCTGGCTGCCGCTGAGGAGGGCAGCGAGCCTCGGCCCGCCGTCCCGCTGGTCGCGGTCGTCTCAGCCAGCGATCTCCTCGAGCCGCGGCTTCGCGCGGCGAGCGAGCTGCGAGCCGCAGGGCTGCGCGTTCGCGCGGACGGCAGCGCCCGCAAGCTCGGTCGCCAGCTGGAATCGGCAGCCAAGCTCGGTGCTCGCTGGGCCGTGATCGTCGGCGACGAGCCGGCCAATGTCGTCCTGCGCGACCTCGACGCCAGCGAGCAGCGCGAGATGCCGCTCGCCGAGGTCCCCAAGGCCATCGCCTAGAATCGCACTGTGCTGACGACACCCGATCGCGGCTGCCTCTTGCTGGTCGACATCTCAGGCTACACGAGCTTCCTGGGGGCCAGCGAGCTCGAGCACGCCCAGGACATCCTGCGCGACCTGACCCAGACGGTGGTCGGGGCGCTCCGACCCCAGTTCAAGCTCGCCAAGCTCGAGGGTGACGCCGCGTTCTGCTACGTCGTCACCGAGCGAATCGACGGCTCGCTGCTGCTGGACACGATCGACGCGACCTTTTTCGCCTACCGCCGCCGTCTCGATGCCGTGCAGCGCGCGACCTCGTGCGACTGCAACGCCTGCATCCTGATCCCGAAGTTGAGCCTCAAGTTCGTCGTGCACCACGGGTCATTCGTCCGTCAGCGCCTGTACGGGGTGGAGGAGCTGACGGGGACCGACGTGATCATTGCCCATCGTCTCCTCAAGAACCGCATCGTCGAGGAGCACTCGGTGCGCGCGTATGCGTTCCTCACCGATGCCTGTGTAGCCGCCGCCGGACTCGACCCGGAGGTCATTGGCATGACGAGGCATGACGAGGCATTCGAATCGGTTGGGGAGATCGGTGGCTGGGTCACGGACCTCGACGCCCGCTGGGTCCGGGAGCAGGAGCAGCGGCACGTGCGGGTCGGCGGCAAGGAGGCCTTTGCCACGCTCGAAATGGAGGTCGCCGCCGACCCGAGCACGGTGTGGGCATTCGTCACCGATCCGTCCAACCGGCCACAGTACGTGCCCGGCATCGTCCGTATCGATGAGACGCTGGCCGGTGGCCGGCGGGGAATCGGCGCGACCAACCACTGCGTGCACGGCGCCGGCGCCAGCCTGGAGGAGGTCCTCGACTGGCGGCCGTTCGAGTACTTCACCCTCAAGAATTCGATGGCCGGCGTGCCGAGCTGGGTGACCACCGAGGAGGTCGCCCCGACCGAGGCAGGCTCTCGGGTCACGATCCGATTCCAGCGCATGCGAAACGCCAAGGACCGGGCGGCTTTCGTGGTACACCAGGACGGCATGCTGGGGCTGTACCAGGTGTCGCTCGAGAGCCTCCGCGACCGCTTTGCCGCCGACCGGGACCCGAACGAGCAACCCGCGGCCTCATAGGGAGCGGTCGGCTACCATCTGCCGACCATGAGCCAGGCATTTCGGACCCATACCTGCGGCGAGCTGCGCGCGGCGCACGTGGGCGAGCGGGTGACGCTCGCCGGCTGGGTGCATCGGCGTCGCGACCATGGCCAGCTCGCCTTCTTTGACCTTCGAGATCGGTACGGGATCACGCAGGTCGTTACCAACGCCGACGAAGCGGCCGAGGCCCACGCAGCCGCCGAGCCGGCCCGGAATGAGTGGGTGGTGCAGGCGACCGGCGTGGTGCGCCATCGGCCTGAAGGGACGATCAACACCAGTCTGCCGACCGGCGAGATCGAGGTCGCCGTCGACGCCTTCACGGTCCTCAACCCGAGCAAGGTGCCGCCCTTCTACATCAACGAGGAGCAGCCGGGCCTCGACGAGGCGATCCGGCTGGAATACCGCTACCTGGACCTGCGTCGGCCGGCGATGCAGGCGCAGCTGCGCCTGCGTGCCGCGGTAACCAGCGCGACCAGGCGGGCGATGGAGTCGGCCGGTTTCGTTGACATCGAGACGCCGACCCTGATCCGCTCAACGCCGGAAGGGGCGCGCGACTTCGTCGTGCCCTCACGTCTGCAGCCGGGGAAGTTCTACGCGCTGCCGCAGAGCCCCCAGCAGCTCAAGCAGCTGCTGATGGTGGCGGGCTACGACCGCTACTACCAGCTGGCGCGCTGCTATCGCGACGAGGACCTGCGCGGCGATCGCGGGCTCGAGTTCACGCAGCTCGACGTGGAGATGAGCTTCGTCGACGAGACCGATGTGATGGACGTGGTCGAGCGGGCGGTGCTGGCGGTCACCCGCGAGGTGGTTCCGGAACGGCCGCTGCTGCACCAGCCATTTCCCCGCCTGACCTACGCGGAGGCGATGGCCCGCTACGGCTCGGACAAGCCCGACATTCGCTTCGGAATGGAGCTCATCGACCTGGGCGAGGCGATGGCGGGCGTCGACTTCCGCGTCTTCACCGATGTCCTGGCCGCGGGCGGCGCTGTGGCCGCCATCGTGGCGCCGGGCTGCGCCGATTGGTCACGCAAGCAGCTCGACGAGCTGACCGAGCTGGCCCGCACCCACGGCGCAGGCGGGCTTGTGCATCTCGGGGTCGAGCGTGACGGCGCGCTCCACGGCCCGGTCGCCAAGTTCCTGGATGCGGCAGCACAGTCGCGGGTGCGCGACGCGACATCCGCCAAGCCGGGCGACCTGCTGCTGGTCGTGGCCGATATCGATCGGTCGCGCGTGCAGGAAGTGCTCGGCCGCCTGCGGCTCGAGCTCGGCACGCAGCTCGGGCTGCGCACGCCGGGGGTGCTGGCCTATCTCTGGGTCCATCGCTTTCCGATGTTCAAGTGGGACGAGGAGGGCCAGCGCTGGGATGCGACCCACAACCCGTTCAGCGCGCCCGTCTGGGACGAGGCGGACACCATGGAGGTCGATCCTGGCGGCGTTCGGGCCCAGCAATACGACCTGGCGCTCAATGGCTGGGAGCTCGGTGGGGGTTCGGTGCGGATCCATCGGCGCGACCTCCTTGAGCGTGCCTTCGCCCTGATGGGGCACTCCGTGGAAGGGATGCGTGACCAGTTCGGTGCGCTGCTCGACGCCCTCGAATACGGCGCGCCCCCGCACGGGGGAATCGCGATCGGGATCGACCGCTGGGCCGCCCTGCTGGCCGAGGTGGAGAACATCCGCGAGGTGACCGCCTTCCCCAAGACGCAGACCGGCACCGACCTGATGATGCATGCGCCTGCCACCCTCGCCCCGCAGCAGCTCGCCGACCTGTCGCTGCGCATCGAGGACCCGAAGCCTCGAGGGTGAGCCGGGACGAACGGCCTATCGTCGCCGCGGACTCTGGCGGCTATCGTCCCGTCCCGACACCGCGGCGGCGTCTGCGGCGCTCGCCCTCCTGCGAAGTGGCGCGCGACGGGCGGCGCTCGCCGGCATGTTGGGGGCGGGCCTTTCACTGCTGCTCTTTGCCGCGGCCCCGATGGACCTGGGGCTCATGCAGCGGGCGTGGCTGCTCGTCCATTCGCTGCTGCTGGCCGGCGTGCCCTACCTCGCGGTCACCACGGCGGGCAGAGGCGAGGTCAAACCTGTTGCGTCAGCGGCGAACGCCCCGGAGCCGAGCGCGCCCCCGCAGGCTGAGGCGGACGTCGCCGAGCCCGTCAATCACTCGGCGGCGGGAAGCTCCCATCGGCATCGTGCGTCTCACCGCCGGTCAGTGCCGGATTGAAGACGCACACCAGCCGGAGGTCCTGGCGCACGACCAGGGTGTGCCGGTCGTGCTGGTCGAGGGCGTAGACGGTGCCGGGACCGATGGTGTGGCGTTCGCCGCTGGCGAGGTCGGTGATCTCCGCTTCGCCCTCCAGGCAATAGCAGGCCTCGAGGTGATGCTTGTACTGCAGCTTGAGCTCGGTTCCCGCAGCGACGGTCGTGTCGTGCAACGAAAAACCCAGCCCGTCGCGTCGTAGGAGCAGGCGACGGCTGCGCCAGCCCTCGCCGGCCACGTCCCGATCAGTCCCGGTTACCTCGTCGAGGGTTCGTACGATCACCAGAGTCACCTCCACAATGTGCCGCGTCGTAGACTGCCAGCCGTGGCTCCGCGCGCGTTAGCGGCGATTCGGCATTCCGCCGTCATTGCCGCCGCACTCTCCTTCATCTGGCCCGGCCTGGGTCAGGCGTGGGTCGGTGCCCGGCGGCGGGCGCTGCTGTTTGCCGTTCCGATCATGCTCCTAGTGGTGGCCGCCGTGCTGTTCTTGCTGGCGGAGGGCAAGACTCGCACGGTGCTGCTGCTCCTTCCGCCCGGGGTCCTGATCGCGTTGATGATCGGCAACGTGGCGCTGCTCGGGTATCGCGCGGCCGCGATCGTGGATGCCTACCGGCTCGCCCACCGACGCTGGCCGGCGAGTGCCCGCGGCCAGACGCTGGTTGGCGCGGTCCTCCTTGGCACGGTGCTGGGCGGGACCCTGCTGATGCACGGGTACGTGGGGTACAACTACCTCTACAAGACCTACGACACCATCACCACCGTGTTCCATGTCTCGCAACCAACGCCCACGCCGGTGCCGCTGCCGACCCCCTCGCCGGGCGACTCTGTGGGCCCTACCCCACTGCCGACCCCGGTTCCGACGCCCGAGCCGGTCTGGTCCGACAACGGCCGCCTGGACCTGCTGCTGATCGGTGGAGACGCGGGGCCGGGGCGCTTCAGCCTGCGCACCGACACCATGATTCTCCTGAGCGTCGACATCGCCACCGGTCGCGCGGCGATGTTCGGCATTCCGCGCAACCTGATGAACGTGCCGCTTCCCGAAGGGCCGGACCAGGCGTTCGAGTGTCGCTGCTTCCCCGACTTGCTGAACGCCCTCTTCGTCTACGCGCAGGCCAAACCCGACCTGTTCCCCGGAGGCGACGACGAGCGGAGCTACATGGCGGTGCAGAATGCCATCGCCAAGCTGACCGGCCTGCAGATCGATGGGCAGGTGGTGGTCACCCTGCAGGGCTTCGTGCACCTGGTCGACGCCCTCGGCGGACTCGACATGACGACCAAGGATTCGGTGGTGGACAACAATTATCCCGATCCCCTCAGCACCAACGACGTGAAGCTCTTCATCGCTCGCGGCCACCACCATTTCGACGGCTGGCATGCGCTCGCCTACGCTCGCTCCCGGCACCAGGATAATGACTACAACCGGATGGACCGCCAGCAGGAGGTGCTCAGGGCGCTCCGGGCCCAGCTCAACCCGTGCACCATCATCCCGCGCATCCCCGAGCTGCTGGACATCGCCAAGAGCTCGCTCTGGACCAACATCCCGATCGAGCGCCTGCCGGATCTCTTCGAGATCGGGGCGCTCGTCGATCCGAGCGCGATCGCCCGCTTCCAGTTCTGGCCGCCCACCATCCACGAGAAGCTGGACACCGACAGCATCAACAGGATCCGGCTGATGGTGAAGACTGCGTTCAGCAGCCCGCTTCCATCCGGCACGCCCGCTCCTTCAACATCGCCTACACCGGCACCCGGCGCCGGGTCGATCTGCTGAGGCATTCATGAGCATCTACCTCGACCACGCCGCCACAACACCGCTTCGCGAGGAGGTGCTGACGGCCATGCTTCCGTACCTTTCCGAGCACTTCGGCAATGCCTCTAGCCTGCATGCTGATGGCCGGCGAGCCCGTCAGGGACTCGACGAGGGCCGCGAGGCGATCGCCGCCATCCTGGGAGCCAAGCCGCGTGAGATCGTCTTCACCGGCGGCGGCAGCGAGGCCGACAACCTGGCGATCAAAGGTGCGGCCTGGGCCGCCAGCGCCCAGGGGCGCCACGTGATCACCAGCAGCGTTGAGCACAAGGCTGTGTTGCACAGCTGCTCCATCCTGGAGCGCTCCGGCTTCGACGTGACCTACCTGCCGGTGGACCGATACAGCCGGGTCGACCCGGCCGAGGTCGAAGCGGCGATCACCGAATACACGTCGCTCGTCTCGGTGATGTATGCCAACAACGAGGTCGGCACTATCCAGCCGATCGCCGAGATCGGCGCCATCTGCCGCCAGCACGGAGTGCTCTTCCACACCGATGCCGTACAGGCAGCGGGGTTCCTGCCGCTCGATGTCGATCGGCTGGGGGTCGACCTGTTGAGCATTGCCGCGCACAAGATCTACGGGCCCAAGGGGGTCGGCGCACTCTTCATCCGCCAGGGGACGGCGCTGCTGCCGCAGATGCAGGGCGGCGCCCAGGAGCGGCAGCGGCGTGCTGGGACCGAGAACGTAGCCGGGATCGTAGGGTTTGCCCGCGCGCTGGAGCTGGCCCAGGGCGATCCTGGCGCCCGGGACGCGGAGAACGCCCGACTCGCCGGCCTCCGCGATCGGTTGCTGCGGGCGGTGCGCGACTTGCCGGGGGTCGTGGAGACCGGGCACCCGGTGGAGCGCCTGCCGCACAGCGCCAGCTGGCTGGTCGATGGCGCCGAGGGTGGTGACCTCGTGGCGGCGCTCGACCTTGAGGGCGTGGCTGCCAGCACCGGCAGTGCCTGCACCAGCGGCTCGGTCGAGCCGAGCCACGTGCTGCTGAGCATGGGGATCGATCGCGAGCACGCGCACGGGGCTCTGCGGCTGACCGCCGGGCGGGGGACGACCGCCCCCGACATCGAACGGGCGGGCGAGGCGCTCCGCGCCAGCATCGAGCGGATGCGGCAGCCGATCTCCGCCAGCCCGGCGCAGGCGTCGGCCTGATGGCACGCGTGGTGGCTGCCATGAGCGGCGGCGTCGACTCCAGCGTGGCGGCGGCCCTGCTAGCCCGCGACGCGGACGCCGCCGGCGACGAGATCATCGGTGTCTGGATGCGCCTCCACCCCGATCGTGGCGAGGGCTTCGAGCAGAGCCGCTCGTGCTGCTCGCCGGACGCGCATGACGACGCGCGGCGCGTGGCCCAGATGGTGGGGATCCCGTTCTTCGCGCTCAACCTGGAGCGCTCCTTCGAAGAGCGCGTGATCGAAGCCTTTGCCGACGGCTACCTGGCCGGCGCCACGCCGAACCCGTGCCAGGCCTGCAACCAGTACATCAAGTTCGACGAGCTGCTGCGGCGCGGGCTGTCGGCCTACGGCGCCGACCAGGTCGCGACCGGCCACTACGCGCGCGTCGAGGAGAGCGCCGGACGATTCCGGCTGCTGCGCGCAGCAGATGCCAACAAGGACCAGACCTACTTCCTGTGGGTCCTCGACCAGTCGCAGCTGGCACGGACGCGCTTCCCCCTTGGTGAGCTGACCAAGCCCGAGGTGCGGCGCATCGCCACCGAGCTCGCGCTGCCCACCGCCAACAAGCCGGAGAGCCAGGAGATCTGCTTCGTGCCAGCGGGGGACTACCGGGAGCTGCTGGCCGAACGGCGCGGCTACCTCGGCGAACCCGGACCCATCGTCGACGCCAGCGGAACGCAGGTTGGGACGCACACCGGCTATGCCCACTACACCGTCGGCCAGCGGCAGGGGCTGGGCCTGGCCCTTGGCGAACCGGTCTTCGTGCGCGAGATCCGACCCGGCTCGAACACCGTGGTGGTCGGGCGTCGCGACGAGATCGCCGCTCGCCAGTTCGCGGTTGAGGGGCGCCGCTTCGTGGCCGGCGACCCGCCGGGGGAGCGCTTCGACGCATCGGTCCGGATCCGGCATCGGGGGATGGACGTGCCGTGCGAAGTGACCCTGGTCGGCGAGGACCGGCTGCTGGTCGAGGTCGCCGAGCCGGTCTGGGCGCCCGCCCCGGGACAGGCCGCGGTCCTGTATGACGGAGAGGAGTGCCTCGGCGGCGGCCGGATCGTCCGCGCCGCATGACCCCGTGGATGGTGCTCTCCGCCTTCGTGGCGGCGATCAACCTGACCGCCTACACGTGCGTGCGAGGCCGCTGGGATCGGCGGCTGTTCATCCTGGGCCTGGCGTCGCTGCTCGGCACCATCGCCGGCAACGCGATTGGGTCGCGGACCGGCCTGGAGCTGGTGCGGATCGGTGACTTCCACCTGGTCTCGGCCTGCCTCGCAGCCCAGGCCGGGATGCTGATCACCGATCTGCTGGCGCAGCTGGGGCCGCCGCGGCCGCCAACGGATCCCTCCGGCGGCCGCGGCCGCGACGGCGAGCGGGCTGATCGGTAGAATCAGCCGACGCACGCTAAGGACGGTCCGACAATCATGAGAAACTCAGGATTTGGCAGCTTCCTCGCGGGGCTGGTGATCGGCGCACTGACCGGCGCCGCGATTGGGCTGCTCATTGCACCGCGCGCCGGGGAAGAGCTGCGCGAGCAGGTCGGCGAGTTCGTCGGTGAGAAGCGAGCCGCCTTCGACGAGGCGATCAACGAGGGTCGCGCGGCGGCGGACAAGGCCCGCGCCGAGATGCTGTCCGCGTACGATGCCGCCGGTGGCGAGCCCGCACCGGAGGGCGCCGCCTCCTGACCGGTCGTCCACGCGCAGATCAGCACGGGGAATCGAGAGCCGGTCGCCACCGGCTCTCACCGTGAGTGAGGGGTCACAGGCAGGACCGATGCAGCAGCTCAGCGCCGCCGAGATTCGCGAGCGCTTCCAGCGCTTCTTCGAGGAGCGCGGGCATACCCGCGTGCCCCCCGCGCCGCTGCTCGCCCGCGACGACCCGACGCTTCTCTTCACGAACTCGGGGATGGTCCAGTTCAAGCGCGTCCTGACCGGCGAGGAGAAGCGTGGCTACACGCGCGCGGTGGATGCCCAACCGGTCCTGCGCGTGGCCGGCAAGCACAACGACTTTGAGGAGGTCGGCCGTACGCCGCGTCATCACACCCTCTTCGAGATGCTCGGCAACTGGAGCTTCGGTGACTATTTCAAGCGTGAGGCAATCCACTGGGCGTGGGAGTTCCTGACCGTCGAGCTTGGGATCCCAGGCGAGCGCATCGCGGCGACCACGTACCTGGACGACGAGGAGGCGCGGAGCATCTGGCGCGACGAGATCGGGCTGCCGCCGGAGCGGATGGCGGCCTGGGGCAACATCGCGGCCGGCGACGACCACAACTTCTGGTCGATGGGCGAGACCGGGCCGTGTGGCCCCTCCAGCGAGCTGCACTACGACCGCGGCGCAGAGCTCTCGGAAGGTCCCGAGTGCATCCCGGATCACTCCGAGACCTGCCGCCGCTGGCTCGAGATCTGGAACCTTGTCTTCATGCAGTTCGACCGATCCGCCGACGGAACGCTCACGCCGCTGCCGTTTCCGAGCGTGGACACCGGGATGGGGCTCGAGCGCATCGCCAGTGCCGTGCAGGGCGTCGACAGCAACTATGGGACCGATCTGTTCGTGCCGATCATCGACCGCCTGGCGTTTCACCTCGGCCATCGGCCCGAGGAGGTCGAGGCGGAGCGCTTCAGCTACCAGGTCGTCGCGGATCATTCCCGGGCGATGACCTTCCTGATCGGCGAAGGGGTGCGTCCCTCGAACGACGGAGCAGGCTACGTCCTGCGGCGGATCATGCGCCGCGCCGTGCGCCATCTCCGCCTGATGGGGATCCGCCAGCCCGTGCTGGCCGAGACCTGCGGCACGGTGATCGACCTGATGGGCGCCGCGTATCCATACCTGGCGGAGCGCCGCGACGAGATCCTGGCCGCGGTCGATGCTGAGGAGAAGAAATTCGCCCGCACCCTGGAAGCGGGGAGCGCGCGACTGGCGGCGCTGATCGAGGCGGCCGGCGCGGATGGCGCGATCAGCGGCGAGGACGCGTTCCGCCTGCACGACACCTTCGGCTTCCCGATCGACCTGACCGTCGAGATCGCCGCGGAGAGTGGCGTCTCGACCGATCGTAAAGAGTTCGAGGAAGCCATGGGCGAGCAGCGGGACCGCTCACGCGGCCGGCGCGGCGGGCGCTTTGCCCCGTTCCCCGGCATCGAGGGGCAGATGACCGAGTTCATCGGTTATCCGAACCAGACCGAGGCCGATGGGCTGTGCGTGACGGCCATGGCGGAGCAGGACGGAATGGTGCAGGTTGTGCTCGATCGCACCTCGTTCTACGCAGAGGGCGGGGGGCAGATCGGCGATCGCGGCGAGCTGGTCGGGGAGCTGGGGCGTGTCAGCGTGGACGACACGCAGCGGGTTGGAGAAGCAGTCGTGCACGCCGGGCACCTGGACGGCGAGCTGCGCGTCGGAGACATCGTCACCGCCACGGTCGACGGCGATCGGCGCTGGGGCGCGGCTCGGAACCACACCGCCACGCACCTCCTGCATCGGGCGCTGCGCGACGTCCTGGGAGAGCAGGCCAAACAGGCGGGGAGCTGGGTCGGACCAGAGGGGCTGCGCTTCGACTTTCCGGCTTCATCTGCCACGCCGCGGGAGGCGCTGCGGGAGGTCGAGCGGATCGTGAACGCGCAGGTTCGACGCAACGCGACGGTCACCTCGACGGAGATGAGCCTGGCCCAGGCCCAGGCG